>JBARKD010000068.1:0-4209 GCA_049800615.1 Acidobacteriaceae bacterium
GACCGGGGTGGCGTCGTAGATAACTGTATTTCTTGCCCAGCGACCAAGTTCTCACGCACACTCTTTCAGCCCCGCCGTCACTTTGAATAGAAGTCCGGCTTCAGCCGCTGAGGGTCGAATTTCCGCCCCTAGACAGAATTGTCATCCCGAGCGCACTTGGATTTCCCGTTAGTCTGCACTGGAAACGTCCACGTGTGCGCCTTATAGTGAGCATGATTGTTACAGAAACCAGAAGCGGCTTCGTGGAGCTACTTGTAAGCCAACATTCAGCCGCGCGCAACAGGTGCTTATCGCGCGGCTGCGGAGGGGCGGGGAAGACAGGTAGTCGTTTAGTAAGGCAGAGTCCGTTTAGTAAGCTTTTCGCTCGACCTAGGCATATCAGAATGCGCGGCATGCATAAATTGTCACATTAGGTAGTCAGCATATCTTGCTCATTCCGCGTAGCTTATATTAATTGCCGCAGTTTAGGAATGCATCTGGCGGAGAGAGTGGGATTCGAACCCACGGTACCTTGCGGTACACACGCTTTCCAAGCGTGCGCCTTAAGCCACTCGGCCATCTCTCCCTGTGGGCTGGCGCCCTTAAACTGCCTCTTTGACTTTACCACCCCGAATTTGCCACAGCAAAGATTCCCCAAGATCGATACCGCTCTAAATCGGTTAAGGTGAAAAGGATCATGTTCGCTCGCGGTACAGGTACGCAAGATCCGCCCGCCGCACGCTTCCGCAGGGAACTGGGCGAACTGCTCCACCTGGCCATCCCCACAGTGCTCTCCGAGCTTGGATGGATGGCGATGTCAATCGTCGACACCATCATGGTGGGCCGCATAAGCCCTGAAGCCATCGGCGCCGTGGGCATCAGCAGCGCCATCTTCTACACTCCTGCGCTTTTCGGTATTGGACTGTTGCTGGGACTCGACACGCTGGTAGCCCAGGCCTTCGGACGCGGCGACCACGACGATTGCCATCGCGCACTGGCCCAGGGCGTTTACCTGGCCATCGCCTGCACACCGCTCGCGATGCTGATGGTGGGCTTCGCGCCCCATCTGTTTCCGCTCCTCGGCATCACCATGGCGGTGCGCACTCCCGCCTCGGAATACATCCGGCTGCTCAATTGGAGTGCCCCGCCTCTGTTCATCTATGTTGCATTCCGGCGCTACCTGCAAGGCGTGGGCAAAGTCAGGCCGGTCACTTTTGCGTTGATCTCCGCCAACCTGGTGAACTGGTTTGGCAATTGGGTGCTGATCAACGGAAAGCTAGGATTCCCCACCATGGGGGTGCGCGGATCAGCCCTCTCCACCTGCGTGGCGCGCGTCTACATGGCGGGCGTGCTCGTCTTTTGGGCATGGAAGCACGAACGCGATCGCGGGCATCCGCTGTTTGCCCGCTGGCCCGGCCTGCGCTGGCCGCAAATTCGCCGCCTGCTGCAACTGGGGTGGCCGGCAGCTTCCCAACTGCTGTTTGAAGTAGGCGCCTTCTCCCTCGCGACGCTGATGGCCGGTCGGCTTGCGCCCGATGTTCTGGCTGCGCATCAGATTGTGCTGAATTCCGCCAGCCTGACGTACATGGTGCCACTGGGAGTGTCCGCGGCCGCAGCCATCTCGGTAGGACATGCGACGGGGGCAGGGGATCGCGCCCGCGCGCGCCGCAATGGCTCCATGGCGATCGCCATCGGCACAGCCTTTATGGCTGTCGCCGCTGCCATGTTCCTACTTGTGCCTCGGCCACTCGTTCATATTTACACGCATGATTCCGGTACCGTCGCCGTCGGTGTGCGCTTGCTGGCCGTGGCCGCCGTTTTTCAGATCTTCGATGGCATCCAGGGAATTGGAACGGGGGCGCTCCGCGGACTGGGCAGAACGCGCGGACCCATGCTGGTCAACCTCGTGGCATACGGAGTGATTGGCCTGCCCATCGGATACGTCCTCTGTTTCAAAACAGGCTTGGGCGTCTACGGCCTGTGGAGCGGCCTGACGCTGGCACTGATCTTCGCCGCTGCCATGGTCCTGACGATGTGGCTGAAGGAGTCCCGCCTGGTTAGACCTTTGCCGTGATTTCTAAGGAAAGGCCTGGAGATGCATGAGCCGGTGTAGCCAGGCTTAGCCTGGACGCGCTCACGCGGTGTCCCAACCGGGTCATCGGCACCTCGATCAGGTAACGGCTCAGCACAGCGCACAGCACCATCGCGACCACGTTAGCTGGCCAGTGCTGAAGATGCTGAAACGCTCCCTTGGCCGTCGTGGACGCCATCTCCGGCAGAAAAAGCTCCTGCCAGAGATAAAGACTGTAGGAGATGGTGCCAATCCAGCGGAATACCTGCCATTCGAGAACGTGTCCCAAGAGGCTCGTCGGCTGGATGACCGTGCTCAATATCAGGGCCGGCAGCAAAATCGCGCGCAGCAAGGTTAATCCGGGTACGTGCATCGCCTCAACAAGGACCAGGATTGCTGCGATCGGAAGCCACAACTCTCGAAAACCAATCCGCTCGAAGACCCGCTTGATTTCCGGGAAATAGAGGGCTGCCAGGCAGCCCCAAAGGAGCGCGTCAATTCGAGTATCTGTGTGCGCTCCAAAATCGAGTGCCGGCCATAGAGTCGCTGATGTTTGGCGCCAGGCGAATACCAGCAGAGCTATCGTCAGCGCTGCTCTACCAGCAAGTTTAGGCCGTAAACCAAGCAGAAGCATCGGCCAAAGAAGATAGAAGTGCTCCTCCACCGCCAACGACCAGAAATGCGCGGTATAAAAGCCGCCAGCTTGGTCCGCGCCCAACGGCATATAGTTACGGTAGAAGAGAAGGCAACTCGGCAGATACGGGTAATGGACCTGGAGCACGCCCAACACCGAGAGCGTGCAGATTCCAGCCAAGGCGACGTAGTAGGGCGGCAGGATACGAAAACACCGTCGCACGTAGAAGCGGCGCAGGCTGATGTCGCCCGTCCGCGAATACTCCTCGAGCAGCAGTCCGCAGATCAGAAAACCGCTAATGGCAAAAAACACATCCACGCCGATGCTGCCATGACCAGCCAGTTTACTTGGGAGGGTGCCGTCGGAGAAGAAGCCGAACCGCCCATGGTACAAGATCACACCAATGACAGATAAAGCACGCCAGCCGTCCAGGGTGGGGATATATCTCTTTTGTCCACTCATTGTTTGCCCTCGGATACTTAGGATCTGCCAAACAGAGAGCACAGCTTGCGGCGCACCGGAGTTAGGCAAAGCCCGTCCCAAAAAAAGGACGTGATTCCTGGGGGAGGAACGGAAACAATCGTCTCGCTTGGATGAATCCTAGCCGATCTGTTAGTAACGTGCAATTAAACTCAATAAGATACTGAACGTTGGTTTACACCAGCTTGCACCAAAGAAACCGGGCGAAGGCACCCGAAATAAATGATTTGCGCGCGCACCCAAGGCCGAGGGGAATGTCTCAGTTTGGCACTGCACGGGTCGCGGAGTGCGCCTATCTTTCGATAGGCTGTCGTATCTCGCGATCAAAGACCCTGAAAAACGGGTGGGATAAAGCGGGAGCGAACTGCAGATCTCTCCACTTCGGTCGAGATGACAATTTTGTGGCCGGGAGGCCGTGTCAGAACATCGGTCAACACTTCGATCCGTTGCAGATCGCGTTCGCTCATCCGTCACCCAGCCCATTGACACTTGTAATGAGCGCCTACAGGTCTAGTTTACATAATATATGTTATCGGACATGATTGACTTCGAAGTTTCCGGCTGGAAACGGCACGGCCTATTCCACGTACGGATCCGTCCGGGGGGCGCTCAGTGATGAGCGTCCCTACCGGGACCACCGAGATCCGCCGATTTCAGATGGCCGAGAAGCCGCCGTCGACAGACAACTCCACTCCATTCACGAAGCTCGAATCGTCTGAAGCAAGAAACAGCGCGACCGTCGCAATTTCCTCGGGACGACCCATCTTTCCCCGCGGGATCAGGGATTCGAACATCCGCTTCGCCTCCTCGTCGAGAACCTGGTCCTGCATCGGTGTGGCGATCGGCCCCGGGCTCAGCACGTTCACCCGGATATTCCTGCCCTTCAGTTCGTTGAGCCACGTGCGTGCGAATGAGCGTAACGCCGCCTTGCTCGCCGCATACACGCCGTAACCAGGAAAACCTTTCACCGAAGCAACTGACCCGGTCATGAAGATCGATCCGCCATCGTTGAACAGCGGCAACGCCCTCTGAACCGTAAACAGCG
>JBARKD010000069.1:0-17768 GCA_049800615.1 Acidobacteriaceae bacterium
ACGGCGTACACCTCCCAATTTCCAACGATGAACAAGTACGTACCACCCGGCGCATCAGAACGAGCGCGCAGTGCCTCGGTGGAGGCATTGCACAAGAACTCGACTTGGCCATCGCAAAATGCCTCCACAGAGGGATGTAAATGGAGAGCTCTACGAGAATACTTTTCTTTGGGGCGTATTGAGAAAGGCGCACTGTGTGCTGCTCATTCTCGTTGCTCAGCGATTGGCTCGAAGGATTCGAGGATGATCGGTCACCCGAATACGGCAGAGTTCTTGCAGCAACGCAGCAGGCAACAACTGCCGCCCAGCTAGAGGCCGCCTTACAACCCGTCCGCGGCGAGACCGGTCTGATGCAATTTGTCGAGTTCGATCACGGGATGCCCCTTATGGGAATCCCGATGCACTTAAGGTGGCTCGAGATCTAGATGCCAAAGTTGAACATCTTTTGCGTAAAAAGCCCATCGTTTTAGCTACCCAGTTCGTCTCTCCTTCACCTTTAGGAAAGCCCAGGCTTATGACGGTTAAATTCAGGGTCGGCAAACAAAATTACGACTGGTCGTGTCATCGGCGGTCGACGGCGGAGCGTTTCTCTTCGAAAACCTGTACCCCGGGGTTTGCTCCTGCGGTAATGGTGGGTCTCGGCCGCCCCCGTCCGTCACTCGAATCCATCCGCGTACCGCCTGCGCCGTTTGGGCCAGGTTCGATCTTCAGCCGTGAGGTGCAACGAAAGTTAGAGGTGATATGGCAAACGAACAGCTACCCATCAACTATGGCAATGAATTCGCGAAGTGCTTCGCCCTGAAGGAAGCACCATCTGTCTTACTTAAACCGATGTCACGATCGCAACTAGCAATCACGAGACTGGTCGTGAAGAAGAGACTCGTTGAGTTCCCCAAAGTCATTCCCGAAAAAGCGTTCACTATCTCGGTTCATCTTTATAAGCCTGTCTGCCGCGGGTGGGGAACCTTGGTCGATGGGAAATTCCTTCCAGTGGAGTCATGGATGGAGGGCGGAGTGGGCATCTACGACCTGGAATCTGACCCCAGGGCATATCGGAACAGCGCGTTCGACAGTGTTCACTACAATCTACCGCGAACAACGCTGGATGCATTTACCGATGACAGCGGACTGCCGAAAGTGGGCGCTTTGTTGGCCACCCAAGGTGTCAGAGACGCTACCCTTTTTCACCTCACGAAGTTGATCCTGCCAGCTCTCAGCCAGCCGAAACTGTTCTGCCAACTGTTCCTGGATCATTTTGTGCTGATGCTCTGTTCACACGTTGTCCACACTTACAGCGGATCTAGAACTGTGCCTAGGGTCTACCAGGGTGGGCTCGCGCCCTGGCAGACACGCCGCGTAACCGAATTGCTGCACGCACATCTTGATGGGGAGTTGAGACTATCCACACTTGCCAGCGCGTGTGGGTTGTCGGTCAGCCACTTTGCGCGATCGTTCAAGGTATCCTTCGGCGCACCGGTCCATCGACATCTCATATCGTGGCGCCTCGAAAGCGCAAAGGATCTCTTGTTGCACTCGAACAAATCATTGTCAGATGTCGCTCTCCATGTCGGCTTTTCAGACCAGGCCGCCTTTAGCCGCACATTTTCAGCTCTCGTTGGGACAACCCCTGGGAGATGGCGCAGGGAGAACACGCACATGTGGTCTCCACGCAACCTTGCGTCTTCGCATATAGACCCGACAATCGACCAGACTGCTGCGAGCGGTCAAATAGATGCGGCATGATGTACATGTGGCATGAGAAGCCCACCCCAGAGGGGAAGTGACAGCCACTATTCTTACGGGGTCACCTCGGTCAACGCGTTTTGCCCATTGGTCTGAATCGTCCACGGTCAACTAATTAGGCGTTTGAAACGGCAAAAACAGTCACTTTCAACAATATCCGGGTACAGCGTTCCTCCTACTCTGCCTGCAGCTCATTGAGCGAATTGACTACCACTGAACGACAGCTGGGTTCTGTCACATCTGATCTCAACCGCGACGGCTGTTGTCTACATTCGCCGGACCATGACGTTGCGTGACTCCCTCGGAGGAGATTCCGTGTACCCGTTGCCCAAGAGTAGCGATCATCAAGTGCCCCGCGCAATCAGAGCCAGCGATGAATCATTGGTGGAGATGGCGCAAAACGGTGAGCATTGGGCATACGTAGAATTGTGCGGCCGCTATCGGGAATTGATGTTTCGTATCGTGCAGCGGATAACCAGAAACAGCCACGACACCGAAGATGTACTCCAAGAGGCATGGATGAGGGCCTTCGTCCATATAAGGACCTTTGATGGCAGGGCGGCCTTTTCTACCTGGCTAACGCGTATTGCCATCAATTCTGCTTTGATGATGCTGCGAAAACAACATCGGCGCCCGGAGGCGTCGTTGGACGATCAGAAAGATTCGGATGTAAGCGGTAGGTTGGAGATTGTAGAGCCATCCAATGGCCCGGAAGATACTCTTCTTCATAAAGAAAGGCTGTTGCTGGTTCGTCAGGCAATCGATGGTTTGCCACCGACTTTGCGCAGGGTTGCCGAGGTTCGTCAGTCAACGGATGGATCTCTGAAAGAAGTGGCTGCCCTCACGGGTATCTCTGTTCCGGCGACCAAATCGCGCCTGACCAGGGCGCGATACGCACTTCGTGCACATCTTGAGAAGTATTAGAGTCTGTCCTGTGTCGATCTCCGCAAACGGCAGTTACGTTGCATCCGGCGGCGGTTCAGCACGGCGGGTTTCGCAGTCCCCCGCAACGGAGGCTGACGCTATGTCTCAGGTATAAGACCGCGGCGAGCCGGATCGAGAAGCAAGTCGAAATTGGTCCGAATTCTCCGATCGCAACCCCTGACGAAAGCCTGGCTTCGATTGCTCTTCGATTTGGACTCAAGGAGCAACACAAGCGTGAGAACACGAACACCATCGGCAACAGATCAAAAGCTCGGAGTATCGAGGCGTGCTTCCACTCATGACAGGATTCTCACTCAAGGACTCGACATTCTGAGTCAGGCAGGTTTTTCAGGTGTAACGCTCGGCGTACTTGCGCAACGGGTCGGCATTTCAAAAAGTGGGCTCTTCGCCCACTTCAAATCGATAGAACAGGTCCAACTTGCAATACTTCAGCAGATGATGGACGTCTGGGCGGCAAACGTTCTCACTCCAAGCACGCGTGCTGATAAGGGACTCCCACGCCTATTGAGCTATTTCCTACACTGGCTGGGATGGACCTCCAAGGCGGGATTAAGTGGCGGCTGCCCCTTAGCGGCGGCCCTGTTCGAGCTCGATGATAAGCAAGGCCCACTCCGCAACACTGTGGCTATCAAAGAAAAACAATGGCGCAGTGTCCTGGTAGAACTGATCGAGGAAGCGATCCACTCCGGACATCTCATCAGAGATGCGAACGTGCCTCAACTCACTTGCGAGATCTGGGGAATCTACTTGACTCACCACGTCTCAGCTCGCTTTCTCCGCGATGACCAAGCGGACGAAAAGGCGCAGTCAGCTTTTGAGAGGCTTATAGCCGGTGCGCGGTCTAAGTAGATGCCTGGGGTGTGGCTGAATTTCGATGACCGGAAACACCAAAAGTGGTTGGTTTAGTCAAGACTCGCCCGCCTAAGGGGCCATAACCTACTTTCGTCTTGGGATTGAGACCTCGCCCAATCAGGAACCAGCTCGATGATTGCCACTTCCCGCCTTCGTCGGAAACGACCGCTCGGGCTGTTCGTCGGCTGCATATTCCTTGGTCTTGCTGGGCCAGCAGCAGTCGTTGCTCAACAGGCCGATCAACTGCAGCAGCAATTGGAGCAGCTGAAAGAGGAATACGAGACGACCACTCAGGCGCTCCAGCTCCGTATAGCTGCCCTGGAACAGCAGATCCAAAGTCAGAAGGCGAATACTGAAAAGGCGAAGGAAGCGACGGTCTCAGCCGCGGATCTGGCCGCGGAACGTGCGGCCAAGGCCGTCCTCGGGGAGAATTCGGACCAGGTAGGGGCGAAGTTTCAAGGTGCGATACCTTCAGAACCGACGTATGACCTGCTTCAAGAAGCCGATGAACAAATTGCAAAGCTGAAAGAGCAGGTGGGCACCTTTGAATTCCACGGTTATTTGCGGTCTGGCTACGGCTTAAACGGGGAAGGCGGACAACAAGTCGCCTTCGAGGCGCCCGGTGCGGACGCGAAATACCGGCTTGGCAACGAAGCAGAAACCTACGGGGAGTTCATCTTTGTCAACAATTGGTTGAATCCGGACCAGAGAGCCGAGCAGGCGTGGATGAAGACGGAGATCATGATCGAAGCCAACACCACCAACTCATCCAATGCCGCCAGCTTTCCCAACGGTCTCGGAAACGACCAGTACCGCCTGCGCGAAGCCTTCGTTCAAGCCGGCAATGTCTTTGCATCGCAGCCTCATGCCAAGTTCTGGGCGGGGGAAAGATACTACCGCCGCCAACACATTGATATCGACGACTTTTATACGCTGGATCTGAGCGGTTACGGCGGAGGCGTTGAGGACCTCAACGTTGGTATCGGCAAGCTAGCCGTGGCTTTTCTCAATGCGGCACGCCCCGACGTTGTCACGCAAAACGGCAATCTTGCGAAGAGCAACATCGATGTGCGCCTGTATGACCTGAAAGGACCGGCAGGATTGTGGGCGGTGTGGTTCGACTATGCGACCTCGAAGGGCGGCACGGCGTCGGGGACCGTTATTCCCACCACGGATGGATACGCATTTGGACTGCGCCATCAGCAGCTCGAGTGGCACGGCGGCTATCACACGTTTTCGGTCCAGTACGGAACCGGAGCCGCCAGCAATTTCAGTAATCCCGGAAACGGTGTGACCATCCCGAATCCGTCGCAGTTCATCAACAACTCGGCGCAGCTTCTCCTCTCTGAGCAGGTGGTCGTGCAACCGAACGACTGGTTCGGAATCATGCCGATTTTCCTTTACCAGCGGACCAAGGATGGCAATCCCCGGGACGGCTGGAACCAGTGGGCGTCATTTGGGGCGCGGCCTATCGTGTTTTTCAGCAAGCATCTTTCGCTGGCGTTCGAAGCCGGGTTTGATCATACAGAGAGCGGTATTGGCCAGTACGACGGGTGGCTGCGGAAGTTTACCCTGGCGCCGCAAATCGGAGCGGGCCGCAAGTTTTTCAGCCGGCCGGTGCTGCGTGCCTTCATCACCTATGCAAACTGGTCGGATGGCTTTCGCGGCCTGGTAGGCGGCGTGCCATACCAGAATCGAACCAACGGCCTGACCTATGGCGTACAGACCGAAACCTGGTGGTAAAGCGCTGGTTTACTAAGGGTTGGAAACCTGAGGTGAAGGAAAATGGTCCTGCGACACGTTGGAGCAATCCCGAACGCGCGGCGGAATATTTCATCTGTTACGCCCGTCCAGAATTACTCCCGGCCCCTGGCTATCGTTACGACTCTGTTCTTCATGTGGGGATTTCTCACCTGCTTGAATGACATCCTGATTCCACACTTGAAATCCATTTTTGAGCTCAGCTATGCGAAAGCGATGCTGATCCAATTTGCTTTTTTTTCTGCCTACTTCTTGTTCTCCGTTCCATGGTCGAGGGTTGTGAACACCATCGGGTACAAGACAACCATGGTGGTCGGTTTGCTGACCATGGCTGTTGGCGCATTCTTGTTTGTGCCCGCCGCATCTGTTGTTTCCTACCCCTTGTTCCTGACCGCACTTCTTGTTCTCGCAGCTGGGATTACGGGGCTACAAGTGTCGGCGAATCCCTATGTGGATCTTTTAGGCAAGCCGGAAACCGCATCAAGCCGGCTGGACCTGACCCAAGCTTTCAATTCGCTGGGGACCACAATAGCCCCGAAGGTCGGGGGATTGCTGATTCTGAGCTCAGCTCCTTTGGCGATCGAAGAATTGCACAAGCTCGCGCCACAGGCATTGCATGTCTATCGCGTGCAGCAAGCGGCGTCGGTCAAGTTGCCGTACACGGTCATCGGCATCGCGCTCCTGTCGCTCGCTGTTTTGATCGGCATCTCGAGGCTGCCAAAGATCGAATCCGCGGTTCGCGGACCCGGTGAGAAGGCTAACGATTCCATCTGGAATCATCCCAACCTGGTTTACGGGGCGATTGGGATTTTCGCTTACGTCGGCGCGGAGGTCTCCATAGGAAGCTTTCTAGTGAACTATTTCGGTTTGCCCGAGATCGCGGGTCTCTCCGCAAAAACCGCAGCAGGATTTGTCTCCTTCTACTGGGGCGGCGCGATGATCGGGCGCTTTCTTGGCGCGGCACTCCTGCAGCACTTTAAGCCCGGATATCTGCTTGCTCTCGCTGCGGTCATTGCAGGTGCGCTGGTCACTGCATCGATGCTCTTCAGCGGCCACATAGCCATGTGGAGCATTCTCGCCGTCGGGCTCTTCAACTCGATTATGTTCCCCACTATCTTCAGCCTGGGAGAGGCCGAACTTGGTTCTTTGAGTGGAAGCGGGTCTGGCCTCCTGAACATGGCTATCGTCGGCGGTGCAATCCTGCCGGTCATTCAGGGTGTCATTGCGGACTATGTTGGCATCCACCATGCATTCGTTTTGCCGGTGATCTGTTACTTGTACATCCTGTTCTACGCACTGAGCGGCTCCAAGCCCAATAGCGAACGATTGTCGAAAGCTTAGGAGCCTTTCACGTCGTTGCTGGGGAAAGAGAGTCTTCGTCCTCCTATGCTTCCCGGCTTAGAGCCAGGGCCAAATTCAACAGGTCTTCAAAACGCGCGATCGTGTTCCGGGTGTATTCCCCGTTGTGCTCACTATTCAAGAGCGAAGGACTGGCAAGGCTGGCCGCATCCCCTGAAGGAAAGCCCGCCTTCCGCGCTATCGCCTCAGCCATGATGTTCAGATGGTCCGCCAATTGCCGGCGCAACTTCACCAGGTCAGGTTCGGCAAAAAACTCTATTCCTTGCTCATCGTGCAGAACAGCGACCTGGTTCCAGATCAGCGCCGCAGCGGTGATGGAGATCTGAAGCATCAATTCACTAGAGCGAAGATGCTGCTCACGATCGACACCGAATTCGTATTCGACGACTTCGCTCATGGTACGGAGGGCGGAAATATTCTTTCCCAACCGGTCACGCAGACCATCAGTTTCCCGCAGAAGCACATCGTGTTGCTTGACGTTGTCAATTGAAAGAAACAGGCCGGCCCCGCTTCTGAGGATGGTTCCCAACACCCGGCGCATGGCGGTCACCGTTCGTACCGGCCAGATCTGATCCAGGACGAACCACATAACAACGACAGCAAACAGTATCCCGACGAATCGATCGCGCGCAGGCGCCAACTCAGTGGCTGCGCCAAAGTCCAAAAACACAACCAGATAAAACGCAAACGCAATTTGAATACCAACGTAGTTGAACCGTGGTCCCCCAGAGATCCATGACCCTAGGAACGCGATCGGCGCCACCAGCACGATGAGCGAGGTAATCGAGTCCATGTAAGGAAAGAGAAACGCGATCGTTCCCATCCCAAGAATCAGGCCACCGATCAAAGAACCCAATATGCGAAGAGTGAAACGCTGTTTCATCGCAGCAGTGGTGCTCAGTCCCGCAACCATCACGGTAGTGACCGATGTCGAAAGGCCCGGCCAATCGATTGCGTTGTACACGATATAACAGAACGTGGCGCAGAGACTTATCTTTAGAGCAAATGCGATATTTTCGTTATCCTTGATCGCACCCGGAATCAGGAAAGGAACATTTCTGGAGGGCAGGACAACCAGCTCCCTGCTCTTGGTGGCGCCCAGATCGACGGGCATCACTAAGATGGAGTGGATGGTCGCTTCCACACGATCGAGCAGGGTATTCGTTGTCCGAGGGCCAGGATCCACGCGCTGCTCCACTTGCGGGGTCGCTGCAGGAATCAGACGGCAGCATTGCTCAGCAATGCGCGCACAACGTTCGCGAACTTCGGGATCGTCCCGAGGGTCGCTCTGCAAGCCAAAGGCTGCGGAATTGTCCATCAGTTCAGCCAACATCGTAATGTGCACGCGGGTTCCGATGGGAAGGTTGCCGGTGTCGAGGTTGCGGTCGACGATCTGGTGATACAGATCCATCATCCCTGCAGAACTCGCAACCGCGAGGCGTGACACACCGGTCGCAGCATCGGACCGCTGCTGCAGACTGACCTCTTCTCGCGCGCAAAGCGTGAACATCTGCTGCAAAGCCCGATATCGAATGCGGAACTGTTCTTCCAGGCGATCGGCCGGGGAACGCGTACCAAAGAGGTATTCCACGGCGACGCCACAGGCTGCGGCCATGGCAAACGCAGCTACCAGGCGAAGTGAATTCTTTACCAGTGTGTCCTCAGGTGCCTGATGTTCCCAGAAGCCAATGAGAACGCAGTAGATGAACCCGACGGCTCCGCCGAGCGAGGGTAGGCTCGTGCTCACTAGAATCATTCCGCCAATGAAGGTCACAACGGCAACGCTGAGCACGCGCGCCATCGGATCGTTGTCACTGGCAATGACAACACCCATCTCGGCAGGAATCAGGATCGTGATCGACGCAACAAGAACGAAGGCCGTTCGCAGGGAGACGGAAGGACTCTCTCGTCCCATAAGAAAAATGAAGTACAAACCATACGCTATGAATGGCATTTGCAGTACCAGCATCAAGACCAGGACAAGGATGGACGCGAGTGTCATGCGAAGAGAAGTGTTGAGACGTCCGGGCGTGGGCTGCAGATCCTGCCAGATCCGTTGCAGCCAGGGTGTGCGCTCCGGGGACGAGAAGTCTTTGACCATTGGGCTATCTCACGACCGTCACGGCCGTTGCTCCGATGCGAAACAAATCAGGATCGGGGTTCTGAACACGAACACGAACCGGAAACCGGGATGACAAATGCACCCAATTCAGGGTCCGTTCAATGTTCGGCAGGCCGGCGACTACACTGCCATCCTCAGGAAACACGCCATACCCAATACTTTCCACCAGCCCACGGAACTTTCTCTCTGGATGCCCCATGAGGTAAACATCGACGGGGGCGCCGATACGAATATTCTTAACCTTACCCTCACGATAGTTTGCGATGACCCACCACCTGCGAGTGTCGATAAGGGTGAACATTGGGGTGCCCGGTCGAGCGTAGGCGCCCACCGAGATGTTCATGTTGGTCACATAGGCATTAAAGGGCGCGACGACTCGGCATCGCTCGAGGTCAATCCGGGCGCGATCGACCTTGGCCGCCAAGCCGGGCTGTTGGGACTCAAGGATGTCCAGGGTATCCACGACATGGATCGATTGCCCTAGCCTGGCGCGTGATTCGGAAGCCTGATCGTCGGCTTCCTGCTGGCGAAGGACCGCTTGTGTCTGCTGGGCTCTTGCTTCGCTCAGGGCGGCCGCAGCTTGATCGTAGTTGCCTTGCGCGACTCGTACGTCTGTGTCGGCTTGATCCACTTGGTCTACCGTCACATATTGTTTTTGCAGCAGGGGCTCAATTCGATGGAAGTCATTGGTTGCGTACTTCAGTTGAGCCTCGGCCGCAGCAACGTTAGCCTGAGCACGCGATACCGCAGCTTTGGCTAAATCAACCCCACTTCCGGCAGTGCTTATTGCGGTTGTGGAGGTGTTGACCGCCGCGCTTGCCGCCTGGACGGCACTGTTCTGCGCCGCGATTTTACGCTTTGTGTCTATGATTCTCTGTTTCAGATTCTCCTGATCAGAAAGCGCCTGTTGCAGGGCATACTCGTAGTCGCGTGGATCAATGACGAATAGCAGGTCACCCTGCTTCACGAAGGCATTGTCTTTTACCGGTAGCTGGACGAGGCGACCACTGACCTCAGGGGCTATTTCGATGAAGTTTGCCCTGACGCTGGCGTCATCGGTGCGCGGATTCCGCTCGGTATCCAATGTGACGAGCAACAATGCGACGACGGCGGCTACGACGACTCCGATAAAGATCCGGTGCCCTAGTCGCTTGCGATCGAGGTTGTCAGAGTCCTGTGTCATACATTTTCCTATCGGAAGAAAATCAACCACAACAGGCAGGTAAAGAGCGCAACAACGCAGGGATAGAAAAGAGCAACCGGGCCAACCTCAGATCCCAGCCGGTAGCGCAGCAGGGAAAAGCGAACGCCGAAAGCCAGAACCACACCAGCGACAAGGCAAACCATCCATACCGGGAAAAAAGAGCCGATGATAGAAATAGAAGGCGCGCGGCTGCACCCGGTGCATAACAGGCACGCGACTGTAACCTCGAATAGTCGCTCTCTGGTCATTGCTTTTGCCCATCCTGTGTTTGTAGTTTGGTCGCGGGAGGCAAGCCCCGTAACAGGTTGCCGGTTACGTATTCGAGCTGGACTGCTTGCAGAAATAGTTGAGAGCGGGCGGACACAGAGGAGAGCCGTGCCAGTGCCAGCTGCTTCTCTGCAGTTACCACGTCGACCAGGTTCTTGACGCCGTACTTATAAGCATCGAGCGATGCCGAGTACGAAGTGCTGGCCGAATCAAGTAGTGCCACTGCTGCCTGTTCCTGCCTCTGTGCCGTGCGGAAGGCGATAAAAGCGGTCCAGACCTCGCGTTGAGCCTGGTCGTGCTTGTCGGTAAATTCATCCTGTGCCTCACGCCTTTTCGATTCAGCTATGGCCAGCCGATTCTTTCTCGCGCCCCCGTCAAAGATTCGCCACTCAACGGCTAGCGAGGCGGACCACACGGGTTCGTTGGCCGCTCCGAGCTGACCATAGTCGGCAGAGGGCCAAATGGCCTGTTGAGCACCCGAACCCGACACCACGATTTGGGGACGGTATTCTGCTTTGGCGGCACGAACCTGATTATCTGCCGCGCGGATTTCCGAGATTTGCGCCATCAGGTCGGGGCGGTCGGCCATCGCGCGATTGATCAGCTCATAGATGGGAAGGGGCAGCGATTCGGGCAGAGGAGCATTTTTTTGCGCATCAATCACGATGTTGGGCGAAGGATCCACGCCGAGCTCCACTGCCAGAGTGACCCGTGCTATTTTTTCATCCCCGTCCGCAGCTTCCAGATCGAAGACAGCCTGCGATGTTTCCGCCCTGGCATTGAGAACATCGGGCATGGTGGCTCGTCCATTCCGTAACCTGTCTTCAGCAGCGTCCTGCGTCGTTTGTGCCGTCTTCAGAGTTTCCTGCGCCGCTTGAAGACGCTCCTGTGCCGTGACCAGCTTGTAGTAGTCGCTTGTGACTTGAAAGGCGAGTTCCTGGTTCGCTTGGATAAAATTGGCTCCCGCCGCCAGCGCCTCGGCTTTCGCCGCGCCGATGTTGGCTTCTCTCTTGCCAAAGTCGAAGACGAGATATTGCAGCGCAATTTCCGGCTGCACCACAGTGGCTTCGACCATGATGTAGCCGCGTGGCGCAAGCGGTTGTGGAAACGGCTCGATGATTCGTTCATCCGCGAATGTTGCAATACCCGTCAAAACAGGAAAATAGGCGCTTTTCGCGATGCCGAGTTGTTCCGCCTTCTGTTTGGCGCGCTCCCAAACGACGCGAGCGCGCGGGTTGTTGTGTTCCGCGATGTCGACCAACTCTGCGAGTGAATAGGGGTGGGTGGGGTCGAGTGTCGCGATCTTTCCTGCAGGAATCGCATGGGAGGCACAATCGGATGCGGCACGCGGGGTCGACGCTGCACCGGCGCACTGCGACCAGCCCCACTCTCGCAAGAATAAGAGCAAAAGGAGGAACAAAAGCAGACCGAATTTGCCTATCGAAGGAACGTGCATCGTTTGTTCCGAAGGAAAGGAATCAACGCTATTGGAAGATTTAAAACGCTGCGAAGACGTATCTCGTATACGCGGCGGGTCGTTCTATGACCGTGACCGTCTGCAGTTCGGAGCCAAGGGTTGTGATCCATAAGGCGCTGACAGTCTTCTGGACCGGCAGGCAGACTTATCACAGGTTAAGGGTCCACGTGCAGCGGAATATTGATCAAAGCGACCAATTTTGGTGTTTTCGGCTGTCGCAATAGAAAGACCAATCGTCAATGAGTTTGGTAGCTTGTGGAACTGCAGGAACATGTAGTTTCTTTGTGCGTGAAGCGAGGATAACATCACTCTACTCAGAGAGTGAGCGAGGTGTTCGCAATATGCAAGACAATCCCACACTTAGTCGAGAACAGATCGACCGGCTTAGATCGGTAGCCCAGCTGCGTTCTGTTCGTAGTGGAGAGGTCCTCTATGAACCCTCTTGCCCCGATGTTCCTCTCTTTGTAGTCCTGGACGGGACAGTCTCAATCACCAGAGCCGGCGAAGATGAGAAGATCCTCGCCGTTCGCGAACCGGGACAGTTCACAGGAGAAATGTCTGTAATTTCCGGTGGCCGATCACTTCTGACGGCGCGGGTGACAAGAGATGGTGTCCTTGAACTCACTCGCGAAAGGGTGCTGTCGCTCATGGCCCAGGACACAGAACTCGGTGAGATTCTTATGGGAGCTTTTGTTGCGCGTCGCCTATTGATGATTGAGCTGGGCGAAGGGAATGTCATCCTTCTCGGCACCAATAGTTCTGCACGGACTCTTGCCCTTAGAGAATTTCTCACAAGAAATGGTCATCCGTTCACATACATCGACATCGAGACCGATTCTTTTGTCGGCGAGCTGATGGAAAAGCTCGACGTTCGCAATGGCGACATCCCAGTTGTCTACCGCAACAGACGATATGTGCTGAGAAATCCGTCTATTGCCGAGCTAGCGGCCTGTCTTGATCTCAACATCAACATCGACAAAAGCGTGCGCGACGTTTTAGTAATCGGTGCCGGCCCAGCAGGGCTCGCGGCAGCGGTCTACGCCGCCTCGGAGGGATTGAAGACGCTGGTTATCGAGAAATCAGCACCTGGGGGTCAGGCGGGGTCGAGTTCAAAGATCGAAAACTACCTGGGCTTCCCCACGGGGCTTTCTGGACAGGAGCTTGCGAATCGATCCATCGCTCAAGCTCAGAAATTTGGGGCGCAGTTGATGGTTGCTCAATCAGTCGTGCATATCGACTCCAGTAGACAACCATACAAGGTCGTTCTGGAGTCGGGCCTTAAGTTCAATGCGCGCAGCATCGTGATCGCAACTGGCGCGCAATATGCGCGATTGCCTGTCGAGGATGCAGACGCCTTCACGGGCCGAGGTATCTATTACAACGCAACGCATATGGAGGCTCAGCTCTGTCACTCAGAAGAAGTAGTAGTAGTGGGTGGAGGGAACTCAGCCGGACAAGCGGCCGTCTTTCTTGCTCAGACATCATCGATGGTGCATCTCCTGGTGCGTTCGAAGAAACTCTCCGAATCAATGTCGCAGTATCTGATCGCTAGGATAGAAGCACATCCAAGAATCGAAATCCACTATCTGACTCAAATTGTCGCCCTCGGCGGTGCCGCTCATCTGGAACGCGTCGAGTGGAGGGACGGCTCGTTAGGCCTTGAGGCGACCAGGCCAGTTCGGCATGTGTTTGTGATGGCGGGTGCAGCGCCCCGTACGGAGTGGCTGGAAGATTCCTTCGTCCTGGATAAAAAGGGGTTTGTTGTTACAGGATCCGATCTTGTCGAATACGAGAACTTTCAATGGCCATTGAGCCGCTCCCCGCTCCTGCTCGAGACCAGTGTGCCAGGAATATTTGCCGTCGGCGATACCCGAGCGGGCAGTGTCAAGCGGGTTGCATCAGCGGTCGGCGAAGGTGCGATGGCGGTCCATCTCGTGCATCGATTCCTCGCCGAAACCACAGAGCAGCATAACGCAGAAGGAAATAGACGGGCGGGCCTCGTTCACGGCGCCGTCGACGCTTTACGGCGGGGCATCTTCGCACAAGGAGAAATGCGATGAAAGCAATCACACCGCACTACATCGATGGTGTAGGTCGCGATGCTTGCGTCGCTTCGCTACCTCGATACGTTTGCCAAGACGGACGGAGCTTGGCTCTTTGCTGAGCGTCTGCTTTATGTGGACTGGCTAGAAGAACGCAACCTATCATGAAAGCGACTAGCCGAACGGGCTCTGTCATTACCCTTGCAGCACTAGGAGGCGACAAATGGACACTCCGATGCCGAACAAAAAGCGTCTCGTGATTGTCGGCGCAACCGGGATGGTCGGCGGATACGCCCTTCGGTTTGCGCTCGAGGATTCAGCCGTCATCTCGGTCATGGCTATCGGGCGGCGCCCACTTGGAATCTCTCACCCCAAGCTAAATGAGGTCATCCATCAGGACTTCAGCGATTGCTCCGGGCTTGCCGAGCCGCTTTCCGGGCAAGACGCGGCGATCTTCTGCCTGGGAGCGTATACGGGGGCTGTCTCAGACACGCAGCTGCGTGAAGTTACCGTTGATTACCCAATTGAATTTGCAAGAGTTCTCCACCTGAGTAGCCCTGATTCCGCGTTTTCGTTCCTCAGTGGTAGTGGTGCCGACCAAAGTGGCCGTAGTCGAATGGCCTTCGCACGCTACAAGGGCGAGGCTGAAACTGCGTTGCTTCGGACCGGATTCTCCCATGTCTATATATTCCGACCGGCATACATTTACCCTGTGGAGCCCCGCAAGGAGCCGAACCTTGGGTACAGAGTCTTGCGCACGGTTTATCCCGTGTTTCGGACTCTTTTCCCGAATCAAGTCATTCCTGCAGATGATTTAGCGAGAGCTATGGTCGAAATAGTTCTATCCCAGAATGAGCAAGGTCCTGTTTTCGAGAATAGTCAGATTCGGACGATGGTTGGGTCGACTCGCGGCACGCATACCGCAGCGAAAGGCCGCACGTAAGATGTTCGACTTTCTCAATACCTTGCGCCGACATCTGAGTCACGCATCAGAAGCGATCGATTTCGGCGCAGCATTTTAGGGTTGAGCGAACGGGCGAGGTGTAGCGACGTGGGCGGTGGGCAACTAGAGTTACAGCGGCGTTGGCATTATCTGGCTGAGGCGCAAAGACTGAGCCATTCCGGAATCTTCGCGTGGCATGTCGGCAGCAATACGCTCGAGTGGTCGGACGAAACATACAAAATCCTGGGGTTTACGCGAGATACGCATCCCTCGGTGGATCTGGTTTTCGACAGGGTTCATCCCGAGGATCGAGAGCGCTTCTCAGACCTGAGAGATCGGGCAGCTCGGGATGGGATGGACCTTGATTTTGAGCACCGGCTGCTGATGCCTGACGGTGACGTTAGATATCTTCATGTGGTCGCACATGCCGGAAGTCATGATTCCGGCATTTGCGAGTACATTGGTATCGTGAGCGACATTACTGACCGGAAACGTGCAGAAGATGAACGCCAGGCGCTGGCGAGCGCCCTGCAGCAAAGCAATGCGCGGCTTGAGGAAGCTCAGAGATTAGCTCACATTGGACACTACGAATGGAACCTCATCGAAAATCGCGTCACGTATTCCGATGAACTTTGCCGCATTTACGCAATACCTCCACAGAAGGGCCCGTTTGACGCAGCGTTGATCTTCGAACGGATTCACCCTGACGATCGCGAGCGGGTCGCCAAGGAAGCGGAGGAAACTGTTCGTAACGGAACACATGCTAAGGCGGAACATCGTATCGTTCTTCCCGACGGCCAAGTCCGCTATATCTTAGGCCTCGGAACGGTAAAGAGAGATGCCTCCGGTAGAGCCTATGAGATGTTTGGCACCGGTCAGGACATCACCGACCGCAAACTTGCCGACCATTCATTACGGCGGAGCCAATTCTATCTCAGCGAAGGCGAGCGCCTTGCTCACATGGGAAGCTGGGCATCCAGCGACCTAGGTACTCGTTGGTCAGATGAATTAGATATCTATTGGTCCGACGAAGTTTACAAGATATTCGGATTTGACTCGACAAAGGGTGCTCCGAATCTTCAACAATTCTTCGCTGCGATCCACCCCCAGGACCGCGACTCTCTTGCTGAAGCAACAAAGAGGATGCATGAGGAGCACTGTAGTTGCGATATCACGAGCCGAGTAGTTCGGCCTGACGGGGAGATTCGTTACGTTCGTTGTGTGGGTATTCCGGTCGTTATTCCCTTGTTGGAGTCCACGTTGGACGGCTCCGCATTGGGGTCGTCGGGATCGTTGTCCTGGTACTTAAACCAGTGCCAGCCGACGCAGGCCCGAGACTCGATCAAGGCGAGGACGAAGTTCTGGTAAAACAGGCCTCGATCATTCTGAGTATGGACGAGCCATCCCGCTCCAGTGCGGTTGGCCATCCCGGAATCTTCAGCTTTGGCGTAGAACTCAGTGACCAGGAACGGCTTTCCAGCCTCGTGTTCCCACATCGTCGTTGCGGCAGCTTGCGGCTGCCATACACCGTAGATATTGATGGACACCGCGTCGGCATATTTGCCAATCGCGCGAAATAGCTCCGGATCCCGCAACTGCTGCCCATAGAACCGGCAGCCGAGATAGATGTGATGAGGATCGTGCTTGTGTATGGCCGAGGCAACAATGCGAAAATACCGGCCGGCCTCGAACTCCAGAAATGCGGAACGAAGCTCATCGGTGGGCACATTGGCGTGGTGATCCTTCATCCACTGGTCGGCGGCCTGGCGGCCGGTATCGGTTTCGGGGAGCCGTAGAAAACCATCCAGATTGGTAAGCAGGAGCGGAATCTCATTGTCGGAAAAGTATCCCAGCAGATTGGGATCGTCATGGTAGGACGCGGTTTTTTGAGCGACATATTCATCGGCGAACTTCTCGAACCCTGGGTCAAATGCGAAGATTGTGTCTTCGGGATAAGCCTTGTGGCCGGGAACCTGGTGCGTTCCACCATGTTTCGCTCCGTAGGCAGCCATGATGTCAAGATTGATAGTGTAGGTGAGCGGGGGCCGGGACTGCGCAGGATACGCGCGCAGCAGATCGATATTCGACCAGGCGCCTGTGCCATTAAAGCCGTTCTCGATGAGTTGCTGCTCTGCTTTCTTCATCCACACTTGCGTTGTGCCGAAGGTCTGGGAAAGGGCGGCACGCGTTTTTGGCGATTCTCCTGGCGTAACGCTAGCCACGCCGGCGTTGAGGAAAAGCTGTCCATCCGGATCGATGAACCACCAGCGTCTACTGATCTTCCTGGTATAGAAAAAGCCCGTCTTCACGGCGCTGCGATCAAGGCGTCCGCCGAAGCGATCCCGTTGGATTGCCTTGCGGGGTAGGGTAAGATCCTGGATTGTGCGCACCGGATAGTCCTGCCAATCGCTCAACACTCTTTCTGTTCCCCGGTGCTCCATTCTTCGGGCGGCCACCTGATGCTGCGGAGTTTGCTGCGCGGACGAGAACGCAACCGCAAAGATGCTTGCGACGACAGACAGACTCACCCTCAATGGAAGAGTTTGAGCAGGAACTCTCATTTGTGATCCTCCAGACTTCGCGAAAAGTGATAAATCGTGCAATCGTCTGTTAGCGCACGGTCACCCGCATCCCCGACGCGTGCGGCACCGTCACCGCAAATCTCCCCTGCTTCAGCGCGCCGTGCTTGGGGTCGCGCGTAATGTTTGCCTCGCGCGCGTCCATTGCCGACGCGTGCAGTGTCTCGACCTCCACCGCGCTGCTGCGGTCGGTGCCGAAGTCGAGCGTCAATTCCAGGTCGCGCTCCGGGTCTTTGTTTAGCACCACCACCGAGATCGCCCCGTCCGGCAACTTGGCCGCGTAGGCCGTCGCGTCCACGCCCGCGGCCTGAATCTGGTTAGTCAGGCCGGCCCGAACTAGCGTGGCTCCGCACAGCGCGCCAGCAAACTTCAGCCCGAATGCCACCGGCTCCAGCGTGTACTCGTCGCCGAACATCGCAATCGGCGTGTAGAACTGGTGCGGATGGCTCGCGATCAGCTCCGGCGTGGCGCCTG
>JBARKD010000070.1:0-3597 GCA_049800615.1 Acidobacteriaceae bacterium
ACATGGTGACGGCGATCCTGACCATTCGCTACGGGCCGGAAATTGTAAACATAGTGGGCCGGCTGGGGACCCAGCATAAGGCTGCCTTGATGATTGGGCTCACGGTCCTTATTCTCGGGTTGATTTATTGGGCCTGGCGAAAAGTCTGGCAACGTCGAAACAAGCTAGACGAACCAGGGGAGGACTCGAGGCTACTGAAGCAAGGCAAGTAGCCTGACAGGCTGCTGAAAAACGCTCCGAAGCACTACGCTAACTGCTGTATGTGCGCATCAACGCTCGCCACATCTTGCGCTCGCCACATCTTGTAGGCTCATCGAGCCGCGATTCTGTTTTTGAGTAGCCTGCTAATGTTGCACGCGATCGTTCATTACCATGGCATCAATGGATCCGTCCGGGGTGACATACACCCAGGCAGTCAGCGCGGAGCGAGCTTTGCTGCTGTTGCGCAGGAATGAGTAGGCGAACCTGAGGTCGCGGAACTCAACAGCAGTGTCCTGAGGCTGAGGCGCGAGATCGTTCGAAGCCGTCAGGTTTGCCGGTCCCCGGTCGGTAACCAGGGGAAACTTCGCCCAATCGAGGTACACGCGGCCCAGCCAGGAGCGCTTAGCGGCGACCGTGGCGGGCGTGACGGGAGGCTTGTAGATAACGTCGTCCCGGTCATTGGTGGTTACCGTTTCTGTTCGAGTGTCGACCAGCCCAGTCTGGTAGTAGCCGGGGGTCTCAACCACGGCAAACCAGTGAAACGGGTCAACCGGATAGGGCTCGGCTCCAATCCGGTGCATGGCTTCATCCCCGAAGGGGTTGTTGCCAATGATGCGCAGCGCGCGATGATGCTCCACTGCGCGGACACCCAAGTCGATGCCGATCAGTATCATCGCGGCAATCGCCCACCGGCGTCCGCGAAACAACGGCCGCCCCGCCCCTATCTCGCGATCCGCTAATCCGAAAATCGCGGGCATGATCAAGCCGGTGAGTAAAGCGGCGAAGATCACGGGCTCCAGGATGAATGCGATGTCCAGCGAATACCAGCGCGGGTTGAAGGGATAGAACGGACGGACGCCATAGTTGTTGGTCCAATCCATGAAAATATGACTGAGGACCGCCAAAACGCACAGCAGCCATAACACGATCCAGCGCGGGGGAATGACAGGCGGCTTGCTGCGAATGCGATGCCAGAGCCAAACGATACCGGTAACGGCGAGGGCGACAAAGGGCGCGCCCAGAAAGGTGTGCGTGATCCCGCGGTGATGCTCGAAACCTCCAACTGGCCCGCGGAAACCCCAGAAAACATCAATATCGGGAGCTTCCGCCGCCAGAGTCATGGCCAGCGTCGCATAGGCGGTCCGGCGATTGAAGCCGGTTCGGGCGAGACATGCCCCTGTAAGGAAATGGGTGACGGGTTCCATTAATCTGTGATTTGCTAACCGCTACACGTCAAGTTTTTATAATGCACGGTATGTCTGAAGCCAGCATTCCCGAGGAAGACAGAAAAAGAATCGACCGGCTGCGGGATGAACTCCGTCACCACGAATATCAATATCACGTGCTGGATTCGCCGGTGGTCTCAGACGCCGAATACGACTCGCTGATGCGGGAACTGCGCATGCTCGAAGCTCGGCACCCGCAGCTGGTGACCCCCGATTCACCCACTCAGCGTGTAGGCGGCAAGCCCAAAGAGGGGTTCGCCAAGTTAGAGCATTCGCGGCCAATGTTGTCCCTCGACAACGTAAACAGCGAAGAGGAGTTGGCTGACTGGGAACGCCGGGTGCGAGCCATGTCGGGCTCGGCCGAAGTGAGCTTTGTGTGTGAGCTGAAGATGGATGGCGTTTCACTGGCTTTGCAATATGAGCCGGGCCCGGCGGGGACGGCCCTCCTGCGCACAGCATTGACGCGCGGCGATGGGGTTACGGGCGAAGACGTCACCAGCAACGTGCGCACCATACGATCGGTGCCGCTCTCGGTTTCGAGCGATAAGCTGCAACATGCGGGGCTGCCGCCCAGCTTTGAAGTGCGCGGAGAAGTGATCCTGCCCGATGCCGCCTTTTTGAAATTGAACAAGGAACGCGAACAGCAGGGGCTGTCTCCCGCCGTGAATCCACGGAATGCCGCCGCGGGCACGATCCGGACCCTGGAGCCGAGCATCGTGGCGCAGCGCCGGTTGGACTTCTATGCCTATTTCGCGCTGGAAAAGGGAGAGATAGCCTTTGCCAAACAATGGCTGGCTCTGGAATCTCTCACCCATGCCGGCTTTCGCGTCAATCCTCATCGCAAGCCACTGCGCACACTGGAAGAGCTGCTTGCCTTCATCTCTTGGGCGGAAGGGCAACGTCACAGCCTGGGATACGAAATCGACGGAGTGGTCATTAAGGTGAACGAGACGGCTTTACAAAGGAGGCTCGGCTATACCGGGCGGGCGCCCCGCTGGGCCGTCGCTTATAAATTTGCTGCCCGCTCCGGGATCACAAAAATTGAAGACATTGCTGTCCAGGTGGGACGCACGGGCAAGTTGACCCCGGTAGCCGTGCTGCACCCGCTCTTCATCGGCGGCACAACTGTGAGCCGCGCGACCTTACACAACGCCGATGAGATTGAACGGTTGGGCGTGAAGATCGGCGACTACGTGCAGGTGGAACGCGGTGGCGACGTCATTCCCAAGATTGCTGCCGTGGTCGAGGATGCACATCATCCGCGCGGGGACAAAGTTTTCGTTTTTCCCGCAAACTGCCCGGTATGCAGCAGTGAAGTCGTGCGCGATGAAGGGGAAGCGGATTACCGCTGCGTAAACGTCGACTGCCCGGCGCGGCTCAAAGAGAGCATCCTGCACTTCGCTTCGCGCAAAGTGATGAACATCGAAGGGCTGGGCGACGCGTTGGTTACGCAGCTGTTGGAGCGGAAATTGCTGACCAGCGTGGCCGGCATCTATGCGCTGAACGAAGAGCAACTGCTGCAACTGGAGCGGATCGGAAAAAAGAGCGCGCAGTCGTTGCTGGCGGAGATTGAAAACTCGAAGAAGTTGCCTCTCAACCGGGTGCTGTTTGCCCTGGGTCTTCGCTTCGTGGGCGAGCGTACCGCCCAACTGCTTGCGGAGTCGTTCGGCTCTATGGACGAACTGATGAAAGCCAGTCTGGAGGATCTCGAAGCTGTCAACGAGGTGGGGCCGCGTGTGGCCCTGGCAATCCAGGAGTTCTTCGCAATAGAGAAGAATCGGGAACTGGTGGAAAATCTGCGTAGCGCGGGCTTGACCTTTACCGCGGAAAAGAAGCGCAAGTCATCGCGGCTGGAAGGCCTCACGTTTGTATTGACCGGCACCATGCCGGACCTGACACGGGAGGACGCAAAGGCCAGGATCGAGGCGGCCGGGGGACGAGTTTCCGGTTCCGTGAGCAAAAAGACGAATTATGTCGTCGCGGGAGAAGAAGCGGGGGCCAAACTCGACAAAGCCCGCCAGTTGAAAGTGCCGGTGCTCGAGCAGGCGCAGCTCCTTGCAATGCTGGACTGACGGAAATGCTGGACTGACGGAGGTGCAACGGCCAATCTGGCCGCGGCATCCCAAAGGAGGGAGAAAACAGGGTGCGCCAGATCTTCGCACTTCTATTG
>JBARKD010000071.1:0-5566 GCA_049800615.1 Acidobacteriaceae bacterium
GATCATGGGAAAATCGGTCCGCACATCCCGGCCGGGCTCGCGGATCAGAAAACAGGAGACGGAAGGATAATTGTCCACCAGCAGCCGGCCGTCACGATCAAACAGCTTGCCCCGAGGAGCGAGGATAGGAACCTTGCGGATACGATTCTGCTCCGCCAGAACGCGGTAGTTTTGCGCCCCGATCACTTGCAGCCGCCACAAGCCCGAGAGCAGAACCAGCAGAATGGCAACGACCAGGTACTGCACGATCGTAAGCTTGTACGCCGGCAGCCGTTCTTCCTTGTTGATCAGCACTGGATCCATTCCCCTTGTCTGACGCATGGGCCGCCGATTTGGTGCGATTTCTTTGGCCGGGCTCCTCCGCGTTCTTCCGCAGACTAGTAGTCGCGCGGCCGAATGCGGTCCAGGATGTCAAAAATGAACACACCTACAATCGAGTTAATGACTGCCTTGATCGCTTCATGCAGCCAGTTTGTCCTCACGTTGAGGGCCAGCATGTGATGCACGATGAACAGGTAGATTCCGATGTTGAGCAACGTGAATGCAAAGTTGATCAGCAGCCGGGTACCCGGATTCTCAACGTCGATCCTGACTCCCAGCGAAGCGGCGAAGAATCCCACGACACATTGCGAGATGCCATTGATCCCCAGGGGCCGTCCCGTCAGCGCATCCTGGACCAATCCGATGACAGCGCCCGTCACCGTTCCGGCAATCGGATTGCGCCACCCGACTGAAAAGTAGATTGTGACCAGCAAGGGCAGGTCGAGGATGTCGAACTTGGGAACGAAGCGAGGGATGAGAGCCTGCAGGAAGATCGCCGTCAGGGGGACCAGGATCACCACGATGAGCGGATAGCGCTGGACATCCAATTCCCGCCGCGCTAGTGCCGACATTGCCATGTTCAGTCCTTCTCCTCTCGCCCAAGCCGCCCTGGTTGGCGCGGTTGGGTTAGCGCGGTTGGCCCCCGTCGTTTACCGGAGGTCTTGCGTCCGGCTGGGGGGCAGCATCTGCCGGCGGCTCCGGCGCTTTTACCTTGGGAGGCTTTGGTTTCGCAGGCGCAGGGGTCGCAGGCGCCGGGGTCGAAGCACCACCCTCACCCGAAGCACCGCCCTCACCCGAAGCGGAGGCGCCGACCGCCGGGCGCTTTGCTTTCGGTTCCGTTGCCGTGTTCGTCTTTTCCGTATCCGTCTTTTCCGTGCCAATCTTTTCAGGCGTCGTGCTCGCGGCAGCCGTTTTCGAAGGCTTTGCCGGAGCCGCTCGCGTTTCCGGCGCAGGCGCATATTTCGGATCCGCCACCGCCTGCCCTGGAGTCAAGGCGTTAGCCGCCGGAGTCGCCTGGGGCGTGAAGTGGTCGGGATGCAAAGCCGGCGGGGGATGCAGTGCCGGGAAAGCTGCCGCGGGCGGTGTCGCGGCAGGCTTCTGGCCTGGCGCTGCTTCAGCGAGAGCATTGGAATCACTCAGCCCCGGCAGCCGTTCCGCGAGGATATCCGCCGCTCGCTGCCGGCTGACGGCGGCGCCTTCGGCAGCGCTCTGCGCCAAGTCCTGCTGCTCCGACGCCGGCATGCGATCGGAGACTTGTGTGATTACCAGCAATTCTTCCAGGTGCCCCAGGTTGGCTGCGGGCTTGATCAGAATGCTCACGTAAGGCGGGTTTTGCGAATCCGGAACCACGCGGTCAACGACTCCCACGGGCAGCCCGCGAGGAAAGATCTGATCGCCGCCACTGGTGATGACGCGCTCGCCTGGCTTGACGCGCTCATCGGGAAGCATGTTAATGATCTGCGGTTGACCCAGATCATTACCGCGAAGCACGCCACGAAGCCGGGTCGATTCCAGCAATACGCCGGCCCCGCTGGTCTGGTCATTGACCACCAGCACCTGCGAGGTGTGGGCATATACGTCCTTCAGCTTGCCTACGATGCCGTCCGGGGTAATCACCGCCATGTCCGGCTTGAGCCCATCCTTCGCACCCTTGTCGATGTACAGGATGCGAGATTGGTCGGAGCCGGAGGTTCCGACCACCTGCGCCGGAACAGTCTGATTGATGTAGTGCTCTTTAAAGGCCAGCAGGGCCTGTAACCGCTGTCCCTGGCGGGCATCTTCGAGCAGTCCTGCCTGTTCCAACTGCAGGCGGCTCATCTGTTGCCTGAGCTGCTGATTCTGCTCGCGCACGTGGCGAAGATCGAGATAGTTCGACCATATGCCGCGCAATCCGCTCCCGCCGCCGTGCAGGATCTTCTCGAACGGCGAAATAACTCCGATGGCCCAGTAACGGATCAGGCGGACTGACGCCTGATCCCCGCCAGTTGGGTTGGGCTTGCGCACCTGGACCGCCAGACCGATCACTTGGCCCATCAGCACAGCCACCAGAACCAGAATGTTTTTATAGCGGCTCAAAGCCAATCCGTCGCTGCTTCCAGGCGCCCCGGACAAGCCTTGGCGCCTTCTCGTTCTTTATAGAAGGATTTCCCGACTGCTCAATCGATCTTGATCTTGCGCAGCAAACGGAAGTCACTCAACATTTTGCCTGTGCCCAGCACCACGCTGGCCAGAGGGTCGTCGGCAATGGAAACGGGGAGGCCGGTTTCTTCCCGTATGCGCTTGTCGAGATTCTTGATCAACGCGCCGCCGCCGGTAAGGACAATGCCGCGGTCGCTGATATCGGCGCTAAGCTCCGGCGGGGTGCGCTCCAGCGCCACGCGGATGGCGTTCAGGATGGTGGAAATGCACTCAGTCAGTGCTTCGCGGATCTCGCTGTCATCGATTGTGATTGTCTTGGGCACGCCCTCGATAAGGTTGCGGCCCTTGATTTCCATATTCAGCGGTTTGTCCAGCGGGTAGGCCGATCCGATATCGATTTTGATCTGCTCGGCCGTGCGCTCGCCGATGAGCAGGTTGTACTTGCGTTTGAGGTAATTCATGATGGCCTCGTCCATCTGGTTGCCCGCCATGCGAACAGACCGGGAATAGACGATGCCGGAAAGTGAGATAACCGCGATGTCGGTGGTGCCGCCGCCAATATCGACAACCATGTTGCCGCTGGGCTCGGTGATGGGCAGACCGGCTCCAATGGCTGCCACCATCGCCTGCTCCACCAGGAAAACTTCGCTCGCCTTGGCGCGATAGGCGGAATCCTCAACCGCCCGCTTTTCTACCTGTGTGATCTCTGAAGGAACGCCGATCACGATCCTTGGGTGCACAAGCATCTTGCGGTTGTGCGCCTTCTGAATAAAGTAGTTCAACATCTTTTCGGTGATTTTGAAGTCGGCGATCACGCCGTCCTTCATAGGCTTGATGGCAACGATGTTGCCCGGCGTGCGGCCAAGCATTTCCTTGGCTTCCTTGCCCACAGCCTCAACCTCGCCGGTATTCTTGTTGATGGCGACGATCGAAGGCTCATTGACGACGATGCCCTTCCCTCGCGCGTAGACCAGCGTGTTGGCGGTACCTAAATCGATTGCCAGATCGCTCGAGAAAATGCTGAACAGCGAGCGCACGCCGTGCGTGCGCGAAGAACGCGAATGGAAACCGTTTGATGACATGAATGCAGGAACTTTCCTGACGACCCGGATTCATTGTACGGCCGCGGTTGCTTGAATGCACCGCTACTCTTTTGAGTCTTTAACACCACTTTTAGGGCATAGGGTCTTTTCGGCGCAACACCCCAGGGATCGTTGGGCTGAGTTATCCTCTGAGCTTTGATCAAGGAAAATCCGACCAAGGAAATCGACTATGACGGCAAGAACTTATCAAAACCTGATTGGCGGTAAGTGGGTCACCGCGGAGACGGGCAAGACTTTTCTCAACCACAATCCAGCCAATGTGGACGAGGTTGTCGGCGAGTTTCAGTCGTCGGGCAAAGGAGACGTGGATCGCGCGGTTGCGGCGGCCCGGACAGCCTGGCGCGGATGGCGGCTCGTACCTGCACCAAAACGAGGCGAAATTCTCTATCGCACCGGCGAGCTTTTGTTACAGCGCAAGGAAGAATTGGCTCGGCAGATGACGCGCGAAATGGGGAAAGTCCTGAGCGAAACGCGAGGCGATGTCCAGGAAGCCGCGGACACCGCGTTTTACATGGCCGGGGAGGGCCGCCGGCTCTTTGGCCAGACCACGCCCTCGGAGCTACGCGACAAGTTCGCTATGTCCGTTCGTATGCCGGTTGGCGTCTGCGGCATGATCACACCCTGGAACTTTCCTATGGCCATTCCTTCGTGGAAGCTGTTTCCAGCCCTGGTTTGCGGAAATACCTGCGTCATCAAACCGGCCGAAGATACTCCACTCTCCACGTTCAACCTGGTGGAGTTACTACTGGAGGCGGGATTGCCGGACGGAGTGGTCAACATCGTGACTGGCTACGGTCCCGATGCCGGAGCGCCGCTGGTTTCTCATCCTGACGTCAACGCCATCTCCTTCACTGGCTCGAGTGAGGTGGGCCGGATCGTCGGCCAGACGGCGGCGGCGAACTTCAAGCCTTGCTCTCTCGAAATGGGAGGCAAGAACGCCATGATCGTACTGGAGGACGCAAACCTCGATCTGGCGCTCGATGGAGCCATTTGGGGCGCATTCGGTACCACCGGGCAGCGCTGCACGGCCACCAGCCGAATCATTGTGCAGAAGAGTGTGGCCCGCGAGTTCAGCCGCCGGTTGGTGGAGCGGGCCGAGGCCTTGCGTGTGGGCAATGGCCTCGATACCCAGACAGAAATGGGACCGCAGGTTAACCAGCAGCAATTGGACACATCGGCGCGTTACGTCGCCATCGCGGAGCAGGAGGGCGCCCAACTTCTGACCGGCGGCAAGCGCATCGATGCTTTAGACAAGGGCTATTTCTTTGCTCCCACGGTCTTCGGCGGAGTCGCTGCCCATATGCGGATCGCGCGGGAAGAAGTTTTTGGCCCGGTGGTGAGCCTGCTGGAATGCGACGATTTCGACCAGGCGATCTCCTTTGCCAACGGCATACAGTATGGTCTTTCCACTGCGTTGTATTCCCGCAACGTTAACCTGGCTTTCAAAGCAATGCGTGATCTGGAAGCCGGCATCACCTACATCAACGCCCCGACCATCGGAGCGGAGGTTCATTTGCCTTTCGGCGGGGTCAAGCAGACGGGTAATGGACACCGCGAGGGAGGAACGGGTGCGCTGGATTTTTACACCTCGTGGAAGGCGGTGTACGTGGACTATTCCGACCGCCTGCAGAAGGCCCAGATTGACACTGGGGAGTGATGTGGAAGGAAGACCATCATTACTACGTCTACCTCCTGTCGAGCCGGACGCGTATTCTCTACTGCGGAATGAGCAACGATCTGATGCGCCGGGTGGCCGAGCACAAGGCGGGAACGGCCCCCGGGTTTACCGCGGCTTATCGATGCGAGAGGTTGGTCTGGTATGAACGCCATCAATACGTACTGAACGCAATCGACAGGGAAAAGGAGATCAAAAGCTGGACCCGCGCAAAGAAGATTGCGCTCATCGAGAAGGAGAATCCGTCGTGGTCCGATTTAAGCGACGCTTGGACGAAGTAAAGTTGCACATTTAGCCACAGCTCTCAGTGAAAGCAGCAGCCCTACCC
>JBARKD010000072.1:0-2395 GCA_049800615.1 Acidobacteriaceae bacterium
GTATTGGCCCGGATCGCCAAGATCGCGTTCGGGGTCGAAACCGGTCAAGTCCTCCGCCTGGTAGAAGGGCCGATCCATGATCTTAGAACCTCTTGTGTCACGTGGTTGAACGGGACGGCCCCCAGGCGACACATAAACACCACAGAATGAGTGTGGCTTAACCGGCTCCGGAAAAACTATTGCGTCTGAAGGGGACGGGCTTTAGCCCGTCCGTATTGACTTGAAATGAATGCGGCTTTAGCCACTGAGGGAACGTCTCTATCCGAGCAGACGCCTCCTGAGGTACGGGCTGGTAGGTACGGGTTTAGGCCCTGACGTAACTCTTTCTCACGTTTTCGCAACCCGTTACGCCGCTGAGGCAATTCCTCCAAGCTCAGGACTTCCCCAGGTTTGGACCAGGCCCGCGCCTGCTCTTGCGGTAAGCGCGACTAAAGGAACTGACCGAAAACCATGCGAAACCGACGCCCAGTGCCACATAAAGCAACAGATGGCTGTGTTCCGGGCCTTGCCTCCAGGCTGCGCGCACGCGATAAGCGCTCTGGACAAAAAAAAGCGCAAACAAGGCAAAAAAAAGCCCTGTGATCTCCAGCCAAAGTATGCTGCCGGCGTGGGTAAACGGGCCCAGAAAAGCCTGTCCGAAGGCCTTTACCCCCCGTTTGGCGCCCGCCACCTTGCTGTCGATCTTGATGCCGGCCGGGGGCCGCGCGGAGGCGGTTGACCTCCCATTTCCTGCCTCAGCCGGGGCAGGACGGGCTGCGGCAGCCCGTTCTACTCGTTCGCGGAGCATGTTCGAGGCCACGCGGACGCCAATGCCAAGCGTGCGGCCTACTTTCTTTGGCTCCATAGCAAAAGTTTATCAGCCGACTGATTCAGATTGCTCCGCTGTAACATCACAAGTAAGGTAGGTAAAACCGCGCCCGTCAGGTGGCGATTGGGGGTACTTCATTGAATCAACGACTTCGTCGTCTTATCCAGCAATTGGGGGAAGCCATTCATGAGTCGGTTTCCGAGTCCGAGCAGATCTCCGAGGTGGTCCAGGATATCCGCAAGCAGGGCTTTGATGTGCTTTTGATGCTGGAAGCGACGATTGGATTAAACGAGGTAGAGCAGCAGCCGGTTTCGGAGCTCGAAGCTCCAGCCAGCGAAAATCCGCAAGGAGACGAGACTTTTAACGCCCAGGATGTACACTTTCTGCGCTCCCTGCGCATCTCCGTTGAGGAAGGGTGAAAGCACAGCATTTCACCTCCACGTATAGAGTTGGCACGGGCACCGCGGTGACGGAATGAAAGACACACTTGGAGTATTGCTGGCCGGGGGAGCAGGTGAGCGGCTTTTTCCTCTTACCCGAGACCGGGCCAAGCCGGCAGTTCCTTTCGGCGGCAACTATCGCATTATCGATATCACCCTATCAAACTGCATCAACTCCGATTTGCGCCGGGTGTACATCCTCACCCAATACAAAGCCCTCTCCCTCAATCGCCACATCCGCGAAGGCTGGACCGGCATTGTGGCCCAGGAGCTGGGGGAGTTTATCGAAATTCTGCCTCCCATGCAGCGGGTCAGCGCCAACTGGTACATGGGCACCGCCGACGCGGTTTACCAGAACATCTACTCCATCGGCGCCGAGCAGCCAAAGCACGTGCTCATCCTTTCCGGCGACCACATCTACAAGATGAATTACGGGCTCATGCTCGAGCACCACAACGATTCTGGCGCGGATGTGACACTGGCCACTCTTCCCATCCGGCCGGACGAGGTCTCGCGATTCGGGGTAGTCGAGGTGAGCCGGACAGGAGAGGTCATCGGCTTTCAGGAGAAGCCCAAGACCACCACCCTGCGTTCGCCCTTCAATCCCACCATGGTCGATGCCTCCATGGGCATTTACCTTTTCAACACCGATGTGCTGCTGCCGGCGCTGATGAAAGACGCCGAGGATCCCAATTCCAAGCACGACTTCGGGCATAACATCCTGCCCGGCATCCTCGGCCGCTACAAGATCTCTGCCTACAACTTCGTCGACGAAAACAAACAGAACGCGCTCTACTGGCGCGACGTGGGCACGCTCGAAGCCTATTTCGATGCCAACATGGACGTCGCCTCGGTCTCGCCCATCTTCAACCTGTATGACAAAGCCTGGCCCATGCGCACCCGCCAGCGGCAATATCCGCCGGCCAAGTTTGTCTTCGGGGAGCCGGGCCGCACCGGCATGGCCATCAACTCCGTGATCTCGGCCGGCTGCATCATCTCGGGCGCTGTGGTCCGCAACAGCGTCCTGTCCCAGGACGTGCGCGTCAATTCCTACGCCGAGGTGGAGTCGAGCATCATCTTCACTCACGTTGACATCGGCCGCCACTGCCGCATCCGCCGAGCCATCATCGACCGCGACGTACATCTT
>JBARKD010000073.1:0-3792 GCA_049800615.1 Acidobacteriaceae bacterium
GCTGTCATCCCGAGAGGCTGGGGTCAGAGATTCGGGCGCGAAGCCCAAACCCGTACTCCTATTTAGCCGCCGGGCCACGCATCGCTTTACGCATCTGAGCTTCCGCCTCGTCGCTCCAATATTTGCAGTTAAGCTGCAGGAATACCGATGTGTACGGAACCGTCATGGTTGTCTTAAGAACCACGATATGGAATGTCTTTCCCACCTCGTCGACTTTGGCGATAATTTGCTCATGCGGCAGCGACGTTATCTTCTGCCCCGCAAGCACGCTATTAATCGCTTGACGGTAAGCGGTCACCCCGGGAGCATCTTTTTCCGTTACAAATGGCAGTTCCGCATCCATGTAGACGACCGGCCTTACATGGATTGAGCTATCAATGGCACCCAACACTTTGCGGATGACTTCCAGCTGATCGGTGTTCGTTTCCAGCGTTTCCACTCCGCTGGAGGTCTGCAGGGGGTACGCGGAGTCCACGATCAGGACCCAGTTGCGGTGCCCCATGAGGGGCATAACGTGGGCCAGCCTGGCCTGCCAATCCTCCTGCTGCGCCAAGGCGGCGCTGGTCATCATAAGTACAGCGAGAGCGGCTGAGAAAATTGTCTTTCCGGTTCTCATATCAGATCGCCTCCCTGCGCTTCAGGTGCACCCCGATGAAAGAGTAGAGCGCGATTATGCAGTAGCAGAAGAACGGGACCAGGTAGGCCTTCGCTATGCTGTGCTGAGTCTGCGAAATCCAGCCCATCAGGGGCGTCAGCACGGCGCCGCCGACAATTGCCATCACAATCAGGGAGCCGCCAATTTTCGTATTTTGGTCAAGGCCATCGATGCCCAGCGCAAAAATCGTAGGGAACATCACGGACATAAAGAAACTGGTAACGAAGATGGCCCAGAGTCCAACCCACCCGGGAAACGCGACCCCTACCGCCACAAGGGCAATATTGATCAGGCTGTAGACGCCCATCAGGAGAGCGGGCTTGACGTAACGCATCAAGGCGGCGGAGCTGAACCTTCCCAGGCCAAATGCCAGCAGCGTGCCGGTAAGAAAATAGCCGGCGATCTTCTCCGGCTGATGGGTTCCGTCCTGAACGTACTGGATGAAGTAGCTCCAGGTGCCGACCTGGGCGCCCACGTAGAGGAACTGGGCGACGATGGCAAAGAGAAAGTTGGGGTAGCGCAACAGTTCTCTAAAGCTGCCGTGGTCCTGCTCTGGCTCCTCATGCTCACGCGCGATGGTGGGGAATTTGGTGCGGGCGATCAAGATGGCCCAGATAAGCGCCACCAATCCGACGATCAGGTAGGGCACGACCACGCGCATGGTTTCGTGCTTCAGGTAAGCATCGTAAGTATTGGCAGCCTGCATAGAGGCTACCTGCTGAGGGCTAAGCTCCACGCCGGAAAAGATGAAGACCGTCCCTACGAGCACGCCGGCGATGGAACCCAACGGATTGAAGGCCTGGGAGAAATTCAAACGGCGTGCAGAGCTTTCGCTGGCGCCAAGCTGGGCGATGAAAGGGTTGGAGGCGGTCTCCAGAAAAGAAAGGCCGCTGGCGATCACGAATAGGGCAAACAGAAAAAAGCCATAGCGCCCTACCATGGCGGCCGGCCAGAAGAGAAACGCGCCGCTGGCATAGAGCAAGAGCCCCACGACAATGCCGAATTTATATCCCCTTTTCCGCATCAGCAGGGCAGCAGGGATGGCCAGCAGGAAATAGCCCATGTAGAAGGCCGACTGCACCAAACCTGCCTCGAAGCGGGAAATGGCAAACGACTTCATGAACTGCCGAATGAGGACGTCGTTCAGATTGTTGGGAACGCCCCAAAGAAAAAACAGCGCAGTCACCAGGAAGAAGGGCACACCCAGGCCCTTTGGCAGCAGGGGCTGTGTTGTATCCGAGGCTTTCTCCGAATCTGCCGACGAAGGCACGAGCATGGTCAAACTCCAAAAGATACCCAAGACTGGCCAACATCGCCGTTACCGCCGCCTTGGCCGCCAGCGCCCGGTTTAGCCTTGCGGTGAGAATCGCGCAATGGCCCACGATAGCAGCAGGCGCTCGCCCGTGGCAAAATGGTGAGTCTTGCTGCATACCATCCGAGGAGAGCCATGAAAGAAAGGGAACGCGGTCCGTGGATTGTCCTGGTTGGGGGATTTCTTGGAGCCGGGAAGACCACCTTGATTCTCGCTGCAGCAGAACAGTTGCGGAAGCGCGGCCTGCGGTCGGCAATGATCTGGAACGACCAGGGGGTGGACCTGGTCGACAGTCGCCACGCCGCCCTTTCCGGCGCACGGTCCGGAGAGGTGACCGGAGGCTGCTTTTGCTGCCGACTTACGCAATTGATCGATGCCATGAGCGCTCTCCGCGCGCATGCGCCCGCAGTTATTTTTGCCGAGCCGGTGGGGAGTTGCACCGACCTGGCCGCCACCGTGCTCCGTCCGCTGCTCGAATACAGCGATACATATCAGATCGCGCCCCTGACTGTCCTGGTGGATCCGCTACGCGCCCGGGCCATGATGGAGCCGGATGCCGACCCCGAGATGCGCTACCTCTTCGATAAGCAATGGCAGGAAGCAGATCTTGTCTGCTTTACCAAGTCCGACCTTTATCCCGACTATCCTCCACTGACAGACGGCAAGGTACGCCAGCTTAGCGCCAGGTCAGGTCAGGGAGTTGCGGCGTGGCTGGACGAAATACTGTCAGGTGTCATGGCCAGGGGCGAGAAGGCGCTCGAAGTCGATTATTCGGAATACGCCCGGGCAGAAGCGGCGCTCGCGTGGCTGAATCTTCGCGCGACTTTTGAACCGGTTGGCGGGCTCTCTCCCGCGATGTTGCTGGGGCCCTTGTTTGACAACCTGGATGCGGCCTTTACCGCGACGCAAATTCCCATTGCCCATCTGAAGGGCCTCGTGAGCTCCGATTCCGGCTGGGTGAAGGCGGCAATCTGCGCGAACGGGCAGGAGCCAGTGGTGGAAGGGAACCTCGATGCGTCTCCGGCCTCGAAGCTGGATCTCTTACTCAATCTGCGCGCGGTAGGAAAACCCGAGCCGGTGAGGGCTATCGTGGAACGCGAGCTTTCCCGAAGCGGCGGGGGCGTGACCGTTTCTCAGATCGACTGCTTTAGTCCGGCTGCGCCCGTGCCCGAGCGGCGCATTCTCAAAACGGGCTGACTCGGCAACCGGGACCCACCGGATTCCAACTTCTTGCCGGACGGTGACTTCCCCGCGATGGGGCATGGCGACGATTCGGTACAAAATTCGATCGATCGGGGCGCCCCGGCAAGAGAGATATCGGGATAGGTCACGCTCACTGTTCGCGCAAGGCTTCTACGGGATCAGTGCTGGAGGCGCGCAGGGCGGGGCCGGCGCAAGCGATGACTGCCACGAGAATCATGAGTAGAACGATGCCGACATAGGTCTCGGGATCGGTCGCGGAAACGCCGTAGAGCATTCCTTCTAGTAGGTGGCTGGCGGCGAGGCCCATGGCCAGGCCGGCGAGGCAGCCGATGGCGACGATGCGGAGGCCCTGGGCAACGAGCGTGGCAACGATCTGCGGGCGCGAGGCCCCGATGGCGAGGCGGAGGCCCATCTCGCGGCGGCGCATGCGGCCGAGATAGCTGAGCGTGCCGTAGAGGCCGAGGCAAGCGAGCGAGATGGCCGTTCCGGCGAAGAAGGTGAGGACGGTGGTACGGAGACGGTTCTCAGCGAGTGAGTCGCTGAGGTGGTCCTCGAGCGGGGAGATGCCAAAGACGGAGCGCGACGGCTCGACCTGGTGCAGCTTGAGGCGGATGGTCTGGAC
>JBARKD010000074.1:0-16846 GCA_049800615.1 Acidobacteriaceae bacterium
GCGTGGAATGGTGCTGCTCGATCGTGTTTATCTCTCTCGTTTACAACGGTGATGAAGTTACTTACCTCGCCGCGAAGTCTCTTCCCTGGATCCTGTTGCTGCTCGCCTGCCTGAACTTGTATGTCGTACAGCAGACAGCAGCCTCTGACATCGCACAGAGAGAGCTTGCGCACGAAAGCGTTCTTGTGTAGCGTGAGCCGGATAAGCGACACAGTCTCCTGGGTAAGGGGAGTATTCCTGATACGGCGGCAAAGACAGCATACAGGGCATAGGAGCTTCGGAGTGGTGAAGGACAAATCGCATACCCTTATAAGAGATGAGCTGCCCCGCGCCTTTATCTATCGTGAGGAGCTGCTTCGTATCAGCGAGACTTTTATCAAGGGACAAGCCGAAGCACTTACCCGATACCAGCCAATCTATGTCGGCCTGCGGAAGGCACGAACCGGTCTGGTGCTCGGAGCGCCCGCATTGCAACTTAATAACGGGACATTTCTGCTAGGTTACCTTCGCGCCAAAGCTTATTGCTATTGTCCACGAGCTCCGTTGTTTCACGGCCGTCTCAAGCGGTTGCGTCCGTCCCTCGTCCACGCGCATTTCGCCATCGACGCAACGCAAGCGCTTGCCATGCATCAGATCCTCCGTGTCCCTCTGCTGGTTTCGCTGCACGGTTACGACATCTTTGTGAACGATGAAGCTTTTGCGCAAAGCCGCCGCGGCCGGCGATTTCTACGCCTGCGCGCATCCTTGTGGGAGCGGGCAGCCCTGGTGTTGTGTGTCTCCGAGGCGGTGCGCCGGCAGGCGTTGGCCGCAGGTATCCCTGAGTCAAAGCTGGTCGTTCACTACACAGGAGTGAACACGGCCGCGCTCACTCCGGCGCCTGCGGACGCTCGCGATCCAAAACTGGTCGTTTTTGTCGGGCGGCTGGTGGAAAAGAAGGGCTGCTCCTATCTGATAGAAGCCATGGCCAAGATTGGCCCCTCTAACTCCCGCCTGGAGGTAATCGGAGATGGACCCCTCCGCTCCTCCCTCGAGGAGCTCGCCGCCCGTCTCGGCGTGCGGGCTCGTTTCCTGGGCGCTCAGCCCTTATCGGTGGTTCTGGAAAAAATGGCCAGGGCCAGGGTCTTTTGCGTGCCCAGCGTCCGTGCCTCAACTGGTGACAGTGAAGGCTTCGGCATGGTTTTTGCCGAGGCTCAGGCTCTTGGAACCCCAGTGGTGAGCACTCTGCATTCCGCGATTCCAGAGGTCGTTCTGCACGGACAGACCGGCTTACTCGCGCCCGAACGGGATGCGGATGCCCTAAGCCAGCATCTTCAGAGGCTTCTTGAAGACGATGCGCTTTGGTCCGCATTCCACCATCAAGGAGTCGCGCATGTACGACAGTCGTTTGATCTGGCAAAGCAAACAATTCGCTTGCAGCAACTCTACGATTCCGTTTTGGGGATCGCACAGCAGGTCAATGGCGGGGCCGCAAATCTGTGGTCGCCGGTCGCCGAGCGTGCATAACAGAATTGGCGTCGACATCGCAGCTTCCGGCACGGCGTAGTGTCATGAGCGCCGCGCCCCCTAAAGCATCGTGTGTCAGGAAGGGGATTGGCATTTGAACGGTACCAGAAAGAGCCGGCGCGAAGTCGTCCAAGAGCAAAGTCGGCCAGGGTTGCGCCGCAATGCAGCGTGGATTTTTGCAGGGCAACTCTTTTCGCTTGCGGTACAGGCCATTTATTTTGCGGTTCTGGCACGCCTGCTGGGTCTCCACGAATATGGACTTCTCGCTGGAGTGGCAGCCGCGGTTTCCCTTGCCAGCCAGTTCAGCTCCCTGGGAGCGGGCTTTGTATTTTTGCGCCACGTTAGCGCGGACTATAGCCTTTACCCGACCTACTTCGGCAACCTTATCGCCACCTGCGTTTTCGTCGGGATTTCTATCGTGTTGGTACTATGTGGAGTCTCACGGCATCTGCTTGCGAACGTCGATCACATGACGATCCTATACATGGGAGTGAGCGAGTGCGTGTTTGGGCAACTTACCTTGGGCGCCAGCCGCGTTTTCCAGGCTTTTGAGCGCATGCGTATCACTGCCCTGCTCACCTTGACCACGAATACCTTGCGCATGCTTCTTGCTTTCTTCTTACTGATGGAGATGCATCATGCGACCGCACGGCAATGGGCGGGCTTTTCCATGTTTGTCTCGATGGTGGGATCCGCTGCGGCTCTGCTCACTGCTTTCCGCATTTTCGGCCTCCCTTCCCTTTCTTTTCCGATCTACCGGGCTCGCTTCCGGGAAGGACTGTTATTTGCTGCATCGAGCTCGAACACTTCGATTTTTAACGATATTGATAAGGTGCTGCTGGGGCATTTCGGCCAGACGGCGGCGACGGGCCTGTACGCGATGGGCTATCGCGCCATTGAGATCGCGACCCTTCCGTTGCGGTCCGTTCACGCTGCGGCCTACCCACGCTTCTGTCAGGCAGGCGCTCACTCCTTTCAACGCGTCCGCGAGCTCGCCGGACGTATCCTTAGGAAGACGACGCTGCTGGCAGGTGGTTGCGCTATCGGTTTATGGATCTTTGCGCCCCTCGTTCCTGTCGTGGTGGGGAAGAGCTTTGCTCCTAGCGTGGCGGTGATTCGTTTGCTTTGCATCATCCCCCTGCTGCGCAGCTTTCACCTGTGCGCGGGCGACGCGTTGGCGGGAGCGGGCCTGCAGCGTTACCGCTTCTGGTACGAGTCTGCAGCCGCAGCCGGGAACGTGGTGCTCAATCTTCTCCTCATCCCACGCTACTCCTGGCACGGAGCCGCATGGGCCAGCCTGGTCACGGACGGGAGCCTTGCAATTGTAAGTTGGGCAACCTTGCGGTTAACGCTTACCCGGCAGAATATTGCGCCGGTGCTTGTAAGGGGCGCCCTTTCATGATCCGGCTCTATGTTCCGTCCCCACGCCCGATTCTCCCTGTTCGCAACACAGACTGGGTGTACCCGCGCCAGCTCTCCAACATTTCTCAATATTGCAACCAACTCGCCATCACTTTTCCGCGAAACACTCTCTTTGACGTTTTCACCCATGCACGCTTCGGATTGGATTTTACGAAGCGCCGGGCGCACCTGCCAATCCCTGCCTCGTGGGCCTACAAACTTTCGGAATTTTTTTACCTCCCGGCCTACGATCCGGAACAGCATCGCTCCGACGCCATTTTCGCGTTCGAGAGGTTTCCTAAAAACGCCAAAAAGCCAGTAATCTGGATGACCGGAGCGACCGATGTGGCCAAACTTCGCCGCCGCGGGTGGTCGGAGAAGGCGATCCAGCAGGAAATAGATTTCAAGCGTGAAGCATCGGAGCGCGCTGCCATTGTCGTGTTCTCGACGCGCTGGATGCAACGACAATTTGAGCAGCTCATCAAGCCGCCTAAACCCCCCGCGATACTTCAGTACTTCATCTTCTTAAAAGAGGCGCCCTGGGAGCGCATTACGGCTAAATGGGAAAAGGTAAACCCTATTCGTCTGCTATTTGTCGGCCGTGCGGCACACCGTAAGGGCTTGCCGCTGGTTCTCGCCGCCTATACAGAACTTCGACGCACCCTGGGCGAGAGAATCACTTTACATGTCGTGACTGAGGAGTGCGACGGCCCGATACAGTTCCCTTCCGCTCCCGGGATCACGCGAGAACTCAGGACCAGCCGCAGCCGAACCACCGAGCTCATGCACGCAGCTCACTTCTTTGTCATGCCGTCGCGCGAAGAAAATTACCCTTTGGTCTATATCGAAGCAATGGCATCGGGCGCCATCCCGATCTCAAGTGATGCGCCCAACCAAAGGGAGCAACTGCACGAAGGCAAGGCAGGCCTTCTGGTGGAGCGCAACGTGGATGCGATCGTGAGCGGTATTTTGAGCTGCATTGACGATCGCGCTAAAGCGGAACAGATCGTCAACTATGGACGCCGTCTTTGGGAGGTTGAGCATCAGCCTTCCGCTCTGGGCACCGCGCTCTATAAGATCGCGTCCAATGTCGTATGATGACGTCGGCGAACTGACTGCTGGAGCGAGCTTCGCCGGTCCAGGATAATGCTTCGCCGGTCCAGGATAATGCTTCGCCGGTCCAGGATAATCTTGTAGGGGACGTGCGCGTCCGTCCATGTGCACCGATGCGGAAATGACAACCGTCCTTACTCTTGGTTTGTATAAGGCACATGGGACAATGCCGCACGGATGGCTTCGAACGCCGGGTTGGGCGACATATCAGCATCTAGTATTCCCGGATGATGCTTTCCCCCATCCGCCCGCCGGTACATCGACCACTTTGGCGCCAGGCTATCCCAATAGTTGTTTCGATCGGTCGGCGTCCAAAATACCACGTGGGCCGGGTTCAGGCTGAGCATTTCCTGGAGATATTCAAAGTAATACTGTCCGTCAAGGCGCTTCCGCGTATCGTCATCTCCGGGCATTGCTGTGTCATTCACGTCCATTTCCGTGATCATGAAGGGGAGGCCCATGGACTTGATTTGACGGATGAAGGCGATCATTGCCTTGCTTCGCGGGGGGGTCGCTCCGGATAGGTGAGATTCAAGCCCGATTGACTGCAAGGGAACCTTTTGCGCTAGCAGGCGCTCAATCAACTTCAGGGACGCGTCCCGGTTCTGCTGGCTCTGCGCGTCATCCTGTTCCACGGTATCGAGGTTGAGCACGCGAACAGCTTGCGGGTCCGCCTGAGCTGCAGTTTCAAAGGCAATGTTGATGTACCTTGGTCCGAGGGCGGTAAGCCAAGGACCGCCGTTCAAGCCATCCGGATTTTTCTGCCCGGTACGGATAGGCTCATTGACAACATCCCAACTGGCGAATCGGCCGCGGTATCGGCCCACGACTGTGTTGATGTGAGAGGTCAGAATCTGTTCCGCGTTAGCGGCCGTCAAGGTGGTGTTCAGCCACGAAGGATACCAGTCATTCCAGCACAACGTGTGACCATATGCCTCCAGTTCGTTGGCTGTTACGAATTGCATCATCCAGTCGGCTTCGCGATAGTCATATCTGTCCGGAGCGGGATGGATGGCTGACCAGCAAAACTCTTTGCCGGGAGTAAGCGCGCTGCATTGGCTGGTGATGAAGGCGACGAGCGTGGGATCGGACAGCATACTGTGTTGCGCGGCGACGCCGACCTTCAAGTGATCACGCTGGGCCATTACCCGCAAAGGCGGAGCGGCGCGAAGCCACTTGGTGGATGTGGCCCCGACGCCGGCCATGCCGTGCAGAAATTTTCGCCTGCTTACTCTCATTGGAATCAGGGCCTCCTCGCACTAAACTCACAATTTAGAAGGCTGATGCCGCCGTCAACCCTCTATGCCATCCAGACAGGGGCCCTGCACATCTCATAGGAGTTTTCTGGGAAATCCCATTTCTTCCCGCAGGCGCCTTAGCCTACGATCGCGCCAGGCTGGAATCCGTCGAACTAAGACACCTTCAGCTTTGAGATACCGTTCTGCTGGGCATACAACAGAAGTTCGGTGCGGTCCGCAAGGCCTAGCTTGCGGTAGATCGAAGTTAGGTGATGGGCCACAGTGGCCTCACTGATGTAGAGCTTACTTGCAATTTGCTTATTGCGCATACCTTCGCAGATGCGGCTGATGATCTGGCTTTCCCGGTCCGTAAGTGATGAGATTTTCGCAATCTCCGGCGCAACTTCCGTGGGCTTGCGCTTGGCGAAGGTACTCAGCATCCGGTGAGTCAAAGCATGGTCAAAGCACAGGTCCCCGCCCGAAACCCGTCTTATGGTTTTGGCGATGAGTTCTGGAGCGCATTGCTTCAACAGAACGCCCTTTGCTCCATTTCGCAGCGCCACCTCGTGAAAACTCAGGCTGGCATTCCCGGTAAACACGATAACCTTCGCGTCCGGATGCCCTTCAGCGATGTCATGCAGATGCTGAGCAAGACCGTGTGCATCTATCTCGCACCCCAAAAGCACAATCTCCGGCTTTCTCAGTGCTACCTGCGTAGACAGATCGCGCATCCCCGTGCATTCGGCCACCACGGTAATATCGGCGCAAGCTGCCAGGGATTGCCGCATGCCCGCGAGTAGCACCGGATACTCATCCGCGATGACGATATCGATGCTGACTTCAAAAGGGGCCGAGTCAAAGCCTTTGGAATCGAAGGTAACTGTGTACACGCGCGGGCTCCGGCTCCCTCACTGGCAAGTCATCGTACAAAAGCAAGTTCTCGCGCCAAGCGTCTCGCATGACAGCCACGAAACCTGGCTGGTTCATTTGCTGCAATCTAGGAGGGTTGCGAGTGTTCCCGCGCCCCGTCACCTGAGAGAAGCGACGCTTCCGGAGACAAAGCACACAAAGGTTCACACACTGGCTCGTCGAGATTATCGATTTGCCTCGGTTCGGTTACTTATGGGTAAAGCCTAGCCCAGAGTCACTCAAGGCGCAAACGCAAATAACCACTTTTGGGACACTTTAGTAAGAGGTACTCAGTCTTGCAATATAAGTACTGGTTCTGGAGCACCGGCTCCCCGCCTCACTGGTGCATGAGGACGAGGCCTGCCTTGGGTGCAACGGCTTTCCAAAGCCCGCTTGCATAGCCCGAGAGAAGTCGCGACCGCGGCCCTTCTGCTAACCACAAGACGATTAAAAAAGTGTTCGTTCGTACAATGGGTCGGCAATGGAGAAGTGTAAACGCGGGCCGGCAGGATGGGCACCGGTCATGGTTACGGATACCTCGTAACCGTGGTTGGTTACAATTCAGTTACCCGACAAGCCGGACAGCAGCTTTTCTCCCTGGCGCTCCACTTGACCGGGTGGCGAACGCATCCCCGATCGAAAAGCGCTGTCTTCTTACTCAATCAGCCGTAGATAATCGGGCTCATCGGCGATGGTTTTGTAGCGAAAGGCCCGGACGATGGCCCGGTCACGGAGATAGAAAATGCCGGGCATCTGATCTGCATCTTCCTTGATCACTCCTATGCCGTGCTTGAATAACGCACCCTTCAGCCATCCTTTCCAAACTTCGGGTACGAGCAGGTGGGCGAATGCGTTCTTTCGCGGAAGATGAAAAACCGGATGACCATAGAGGGAAGCGGCCGGATCGCTGACCCGCTCCACATCCGAAAGATGGTAGTAGTCGAAGTAAGGCTTAGCCCGCTCCGGCGTTCCCAGATGTACAAAAACTGGCCGAACGCCCTTGGCCTCGATCAAACCGCGGATCTTGGACACATCTTCGAGGGTCTGACGGCAAAAGGAGCAGCCAAAATGGCGGAGGAAAATGAGCAGCACCGGAGATGCGTCCAGCAGCTCGATTAAAGTGCGGCCGGTTTCTGTGCTGTATTGCGCAAGCACGATAGCCAACTCCGTGCCTTCGCGATCCAAGTCTGGACGATTTACGATCGGGGGTGTCACGCGCACCTCACAACCCACCTCGGTCGCTAGTTAACTCTCTAGCTACTACAAAATGGTTACCAGGCCCAAATCGACCGGGCCTGGCGTCCATTTAACAGTATCCTGAAAAACGACGCGGTGACCCTTCGAGCGCCCATGTCATCGATTCTTTCGGGGGAGGGATTCGAGACCGAGCTTGGAGAGTCACCGCGCCGCCGTTTCCGGCTTGTACAAGTAGCCCGCTATTCGCCTCCCGTCTGCTCCAACATCATCTGCTGGAACTCCGGCGTCGAGCGTAAGGCCGCGAACTCCTTCTCCTTCATGATCAATGCCCGGTCTTTGAACCCGGCCTCCATTGCCCTGCGCAGATAGCCCAAAGCTTCCTGCATCTTTCCTGCGGTGGCGTAGGTCTTCGCCAAATAGTAGTTAACGGCAACGAGCTGGCGGCGCGTGGTCGTCTCCTGAACAATCTGGGTCTGGCCGGGATCGAAAATGTTCGGGTTCAACGCAAGTGCTTTGCGATACGCTTCCATCCCGGGCTTGTACTTCTCCTCAGCGAAATACGCCGTGCCCAGATTGCAGTAGGTGATCGCGCTCTCCGGCGAATACTTCAGTGCCAGCCTGTACGTGCGCTCTGCTTGCCTGTATGCACGCTGGCCGTGGTAGACCGCGGCCAGATTGTTCAAAGCATCGGCATAATCAGGTTTCAGGCTCAATGCCATCTGGTAGTACTTGCGCGCTTCCCCGAGGGCGAACATGTGATGGTAGGCAACGCCGATCTTGTTCAATGTCACAGCCGTCCGCGGGTTCTGCTGCTCATAAGCATCAATGGCGGCGGCGTAACTGTGATGAACCATCAATAAATCACCCTGAATCTCGGGCGAGATGGTGGTGGATGCATTTGCAGAAGAAGATGGAATTGTGGTGGTGGGGACTTCGGTGGCGGAAGATGGGCTGACGGTTGCGGCGACAGCGGCGTTAACACACACCGCGAAGAAAAATACGAACAAACAGCTGAGGCCGGATGACCTGCGACGATGAAGGTCATTCATACTTCGCCTCCTTTCCTGACGACAGGGTCAGATGGACGCGGAAGTGATACTACTCCCTAAAAAATCTCCTAGCAGATCACACTTTGGCGGAAGTATTCGTCATGCCATCTTTCTCTTTGATTTGCCTCAAAACAGGTCGCCTTTCTTCTGCAGCCACTACGCTTTCCTCGCTGCCGGGCGGGCGGAAAGGCTGAGACTCGAGCTTTCCCGGTCCTCCGGATCAACTTGCCAGCAGATGCCCCCTGGGCTAATACTGTGGGGATATGAATTTTCGCCATGCCAGTGCCCCCCGCCGGCAGCGCTGTTGTATGCGCACGCGTGCGGGCAAAGCGGAAAACTGGCCAAGGCGCTGAACGCTCCCAAACCAGGTTTCCCCAGGGCCTGCCGTCATTTAGACAGCGGGCCTTTTGCTTGCAGCAAAATTTCTTGAGGAGAAGGCAATGCCAGAGAGTAAGAAACAGCATCCCGCCACCCTTGCCGTTCATGCCGGGCAAGATCCCGACCCCACTACCGGATCGCGCGCCGTCCCCATCTACCAGACCACGTCCTACGTGTTCCACGACGCCGATCACGCCGCCCGGCTCTTTGGACTGCAGGAATTCGGCAATATCTATACCCGGATCATGAATCCGACCACCGACGTTTTCGAGAAGCGGTTGGCCGCGCTCGAAGGGGGTGCGGCCGCGCTGGCCACCTCCTCCGGCCAGGCAGCCGAAACTCTCGCGATCACGACCCTGGCGGGCGCCGGGGACGAAATCGTCTCCACCACCTCTCTCTACGGGGGCACCTACAACCTGTTCCACTACACGCTGCCGAAACTAGGCATCAAGGTGCGTTTCGTGGATGCCGACGACTTCAGTGGGTTGCAGGCGGCCATCAATGAGAGGACAAAAGCCCTCTACACCGAAACACTGGGCAATCCCAAGCTGGACATTGCCGACATCGAGAAGCTGGCGGCCATCGCTCACCAGAAGGGCGTCCCGCTGATGATCGACAACACCTGCGCAACCCCGATCCTCACCAAGCCCATCGACTGGGGAGCCGACATCGTGGTCGAGTCAGCGACGAAGTTTATCGGCGGTCACGGCACTTCCATCGGGGGCATCATTGTTGACGGCGCCAAGTTCGACTGGAAGGCCTCGGGGCGATTCCGCGACTTTGTCGAGCCCGATCCTTCCTACCATGGCCTGTCCTACGTAGAGGCATTCGGTCCCTTGGCCTTCATCCTCAAAGCCCGGGTGCAGGGGCTGCGTGATATAGGCGGGTCGCTTTCGCCCTTCAACTCCTTCCTGTTTCTGCAGGGGTTGGAGACACTTCACCTGCGCATGGAGCGACACTCGCAGAACGCCCTGGCCGTGGCCAAGCACCTGGCCGAACATCCCGGCATCGATTGGGTCAACTATCCGGGGCTGCCTTCGAGCAACTATCACACCCGGGCAAAGAAATACATGCCCGATGGCCAAGGCTCGCTGGTCACCTTCGGAATCAAGGGCGGCTACGAGGCGGGCAAAAAGCTGATCAATTCCCTTAAGCTGTTTTCGTTGCTGGCCAACATCGGTGATGCCAAGTCACTCGTGATCCACCCCGCCTCCACCACGCACTCGCAGCTCACGCTTGAGGAGCAGAAGGACACAGGCGTCACCCCGGAACTGGTGCGCTTATCCGTGGGCATCGAGGATATTCGCGACATTCTTGCCGATCTCGATGACGCCATCGAGACGGCCAACGGGCATTCGGCCAAGCCGGCGGAAGCACTCAGCGCTCGATGAGCGCAGGCTCCAGCGCAGCCCTGGTTGCACCTGGTTTCGAGGGGGACTATTCCCCAGGGGAGGCTTTCTCCCTCGAAGCGGGTGGGCTTCTCGAGTCGCCCACTCTCCGCTACGCCCTCTACGGCAAGCCCAATGCGGCAGGCGACAACGTCATTCTTGTGGCTCATGCTCTATCGGGCTCGGCCCGGGTGGCGGATTGGTGGCCGCGCCTGTTCTCCGAGGGCGGTTTGTTTTATGGCGGGGACCATTGCATACTCGGCATCAACATCCTCGGATCCTGTTACGGGTCCACAGGGCCCGGCTCGATCAATCCGCGCACCGGCGCTCCCTATGGACCGAGTTTTCCCTTGATCAGCGTCGGCGATATCGTCACGTCGCAGGTCAGCCTGCTGCGCAAGCTAGGCATCCACCGGCTAAAGCTGGTGATCGGCGCCTCGATCGGCGGCATGCAGGCGCTGGAGATGGCCATCCGCTTTCCTGAGCTGGTGGAGAAGGTAATTGCTATCGGCGCCGCCCCGCTGCAGGCCATGGGCCTGGGACTGAACCACCTGCAACGGCGCATGATACAGCTCGATCCGGCGTGGAAGGACGGCTACTACGCTCCCAGCGAGCAGCCCCGCAAAGGTTTGGCGATGGCTCGCGCCCTGGCCGTGTGCTCCTATAAGTCGGCAGAGCTATTCGAGCAGCGATTTGCCCGCAAGCCTGACCGTGGAGGCGAAGATCCCTGGACCTCGTTGCATCAGACAGGACACGGACTCGACGGTCAACGATTCGATGTGGCCGGGTATCTTGACTATCAGGGAGAGCGCTTCGTCGGCCGTTTCGACGCCAACGCCTACCTGGCCATCACGCGAACCATGGATACGTTTGATCCCGCGCGCGGATACCCTTCCGCCGAAGAGGCCTTCCGCCGCATCCAGGCGGAGATTATGCTGGTGAGTATCTCTTCGGACTGGCTCTTTCCGCCCGCGGATATCGCCGCCATGGCGGAAGGCATGATCAGGGCCGGGGTCCGGTGCCAACTGCGGGAGCTGGTTTCCTCCCACGGTCACGACGCGTTTCTTGCAGAACCGGACCAGCTCGCCCGCTTGATCGGCCCGTTCCTGCGATAGGAGAATACTTTGCTTACCACCGAACAGCAGCAATCTTACGAAGAGAATGGCTTTCTCTGCCCGCTTCATGTGTTCAGCGGAGACGAGACGTTGGAGTTTCGCCGGCAATTCGACACGTACACGGAAGAGAACAAAGAGCGGCTGAGCCACTTGATCCCGCGGGAGCGCCGGGCAATCTATGGGCTCACTCATCTCATGTTGCCCTGGGTCTACAAGATTGCTTCTCACCCCCGGGTGCTGGACGCGGTCGAGGGCGCCATCGGGCCCAACATCCTGGTCTGGGGTTCGGATTGGTTCGTCAAGTTTCCCCACGATCCTGCCTTCATCTCCTGGCACCAGGATGGCGCTTACTGGGGACTGCAACCGCCCCGCGTGACAACCGCTTGGATAGCCCTGTCTCCGAGCACTCTGGAGAGCGGCTGTATGCAGGTGATGCCGGGCACACAGAAGATGCAGTTTGCCCAGAAAGAAACCTATGCGCTGGACAACGCTCTTTCGCGCGGACAAGAGATTGCGGTCGATGTAGACGAGTCGAAGACCGTGCCCCTGGTCCTCGCGCCAGGCGAGATGTCTCTGCATCACATCGGGATCGCTCACGGTTCCAAAGCCAACACCGCGGACTATGCCCGGGTTGGCATCGCGGTGCGCTATATCGCCCCGGAGGTGATACAGAACGGCAGCGAACGGCAAATCGTGCAGTTGGTGCGGGGCGAGGATGCGTACGGCAATTTCCAGATCGTTGCCCCGCCGGAAGACTCTGCCAGCGCGGCGAAAATCCGAAACGAAGCCGAGCAACGGATGCTTAGGAATGTTTACCCCACGGCCAAGCCAAACTGAGCCCGGCTCAGGGACTTTCACCCCATGAGTCCCAGATACGGATCGCTGCCAAAATTTCCGAAGTTGGGAAAAACCTCGCGCACCTGACCATCGGAAAGGCCCATCCAGCGCCCCAGCGTGCCTCCATACTGCTCAACGGAAGTGGTTGGAATCAATCGGCCCGCGCCAACATCGTTGGCCTGATTGGCGCCGACAACTGGATATTCGCCATAGATGTTCTGGCCGGCGACCCCGCCTCCCGCCACAATGTGATGACTTCCCCAACCGTGATCCGTGCCATCGCTATTGGCCGTCAACGTGCGGCCAAAGTCGGAAACGGTAAACAAGGTCACTTGATTGCTGAGCCCGGCAGTGATCATAAGCTGATCGAAGTACTCAAACGCCGCGCCCAACTGGCTAAGCAAGGTAGAAAGGCGCTTGGCCTGCGTGTCGTGCGTATCAAACCCGCCAAGCTGCACAAAGAAGATCTGCCGATTCACTCCCAGCCCGGCTCGGCCGGCGATCACACGGGCCACCGTCTGCAGCGACGTGGCCAGGGGGTTATCCGCCAGCATCCCGGTCGCCGGATCCAGGAACTGCGGAGGGTCGGGCACGCCGGTAGGACCCGCCGGGACCATGGCAGAAGCCAGGGCCGCGTGCGCTGCGACGGAACGCCGTACCATGACTGCGTACTCTTTCGCGAAAAGGTTCGCATTATCGGCCCCGATGATGGCTTCGAGCGCCGCTGTGCCCTGTGCGGACCCGAAGAGATTGTTGGTTAGCCCATCGGCGGTCAAGGCGCCCGCGGCACTCACACGCAACTGGAAGGCAGTCTGCCCCGCGAGAAAGAGCGCGTTGCCGGTGGTGCTGATGCAGGTAAACGATGTGTCGCTGTTCATGCTTTCCAGCAGATCGGCCATGCGGCCGCCCCACCCGCGATCCACATTGTTGGCAGCGATCGCCTCCCATGCATTGGTCTGATCGAAATGCGAGAACAGAGACGGAGGCAGCGTGGCCGTGCCCTTGTTCCATTGGTCCTTAGTGACTGGAGCGACCAGCGTTCCCGTGTTAGCGACCAGTGCGCAACGGCCCGCGTTGAAGAGATTCTGCACACCGGTGAGATAGGGATTGAGAGCAAAAGTGCGGCCGGATTGCGGTGTCGTAGGGGCGATGGGCAAGAGCTGGTTCATTGGGTACGCCAATCCCTGGGCGCCGCTGCGCGCCGCGGTAAACGCGGCAAAGGAGTCGGGGTCGGTGGCAATGAGCGTGCCATGACCGTCATTGCCGCCCTGCAGATAGACGCACACCAGCGCCTGGTAGCCGGAAGGCGGAGCAGCAGCATGCGATGTCATGGCAGCCAGCGCGCGCATGCTGTGCATTGCCGGGCTTGCCGTCATCCCAGCCATGGCAGCATACGAAGCCGTTTTCATGAACTGCCGGCGTGAATGGTCGATCTTCCTCATGATTTCGTAAGCTCCTATGGGTGCCGGGTCGTCAACGTTGTGCCGTGTATTCGGGCGAGGCAACGGTTAGGAAAACAGCGGTCTGTGCGCGCGCCAAAAGCGCGTTGTTGATCGCCGTCGGATCTCCGCCGCCGGGCACAGGGATAGCATTGATGGCGCCCAGAATCTGGCTGCTCAACGTCGAGGACATCTGGCCGCCGAGCAGCAGCATGTTTACCCGGTCCAGCAATTGCTGCGGTGTAGTTGCCAGGTTTGTTTCTGCTGCCAGCGTCATGTACAGGTCGTTGTTGTTGCCATAGCCTTGTGAAACCGCGGCCTGCATGGAGTTCAGGTAGCCCATCACCGTGGTGACGTCGGTGATCTCCATTTCCGGCGCGGTCAGCCCTGCCTGCTCGATCGAGGTACCCGCGGGCACATAACCAGGCGCGAACCAGTTGAAGACGCTGGGCGCACGCGATGCCATCTCGCTCAGGCCGTACGCCGGATCTTCCGTGCTGCCGATATCGAAAGCGCCGCTGCGGGATTCCCCGCTAAAAGCCCGCGCCATGTGAGTAAAACGCAGCATCGGCTCCTGCACCCGGCCGTAGTTGGGACTGGTGTAGGTTTGCGCATTGGTGTTGCGCGCCTCGTCATCCATCAGAATGGCGGTGACCACGGCCTGCATATCGCCGCGCACTCCCTGGCCGTTATCCTGGAACACCGAGGCTACCCGCTGCACATAAGCGGGGCTCGGATTGCTCGTGACCAGATGCTGAATCAGCTGCTTCGAAATGAACGGCGGAGTGTTGGGGTGATTGAACAGGGTGTCCAGGGCAATTTTCAGGTCCCCCGCCGGGTCGCCGGAACCCGCGCCTATGGTCACCCCCAGAAAATCCTTTTCCGCACTGGAGTGGTGCGTGGGATACGCGGTCATGGGAAGCAGGTCCTGCCCGAATCCAGGCCCCGCATACGAGGCCCCGTAGCCAGACCATGCCTGATCGCTGGTGTTGCCCCCCATGTTCCAGCTGAAGCCGGTGAAGACTTTGGCAATCCCTACGACGTCATTGAGGGAATACGTGGCGATGGGATTGCCGCTGCCATCCCGCTGCTGTGTACCATCCGGGCTGAGCTGCCAGAGGCCGATGGTCAACAGCTGCATGACCTCGCGAGCATAATTTTCGTCCGGATCAACCTGGCTGTTGCCCTCGTTGGCCAGTGTCGATAAGTAAATTCCCATCATCGGACTCAACGTGACATCCTGCAGCAACTGGCGGAAGTTGCCAAAGGCGTCGTTGCCCAGCATGTCGTAGTAGTTGGCGACGCCGCGCGGCATTTGCCCCACGATTGCGTCCTGGCTCGAGATCACAAACAACTCACTCAGCGCGAACTGCACTCGTTTGCGCAATGCATCCTTACCGGTCAGGGCAGTGGCCCAGAAGGGCTGCTCGAAATACTGATCTCCGCCCGTCTGCAAAAATAGTTTTTGATTGCAGGCGGCATCCCCGGCGGCGCAGGCAGGCTGTGTATTGAGTATGATTGCGCGCTCGGTGTAGGGCTCGTGCAGCGTGTTAGGCATGGCAAATTGCTCGCCAAACCAGGCGCTATAGCCAACGGCAGAGAGGTGGTTGATGTCTGCCTCGGATCCGCCAAACGTCGCTTGCATCAGGAAGCGGGATGCGTCCGCGGGCTCGACCAGCGGCGCGGGTGGCGTGCCTGGCACCTGCTCCCCGACGTCTGCGGAGACAGCGCTGCCGGGATCGGGGTTCTGCACCTGCAGATCGAAGGGGCCTGCAACGGTCGGGTCGACTGTCGCTGTAAGCTGCGCGTCTGAATTGAATTGCGTGGGCACCGGCACGCCATTCTCCAACACCGTGGCCCCGTTGATAAAGCTCCCGCCGCTCAGGACAACGGTGCTGGTACCGGTGTTGACGGTAGTTGGCGTCGCCGCCAACAGAACAGGCACAGGGTTGAGCACCTGAACGTTGCAGATCATGGTGGAGTTGGGATTATCGACGCTGGTTGCCTGCACCACCACCACATTGGGATTGGGCACTACGGCAGGCGCCATATAGACGCCTTTTGCGTTGATCGTGCCAATCTGCGCGTTGCCGCCAGGTACTCCGTTCACCGTCCAGTTCAGCGCAGTATCCTGCGAGCCGGTCACCGTCGGGTTGATGGTGATCGAGTTGTTGACCCGGACGCTGGTCTCCGAGGGTTGGAACAGGATCCCTACCTGTCCCGGCTGAACCAGTGCGTTCAGGCTCTTGGACGATGCGGAGCCCGGGTCAGGATTAACCACAGTCACGGGGTAAGTGCCCGGAATATTTTCCGTAATATCGGCTACCAGTTGCGTGCCCGAAATATAGGTCGTCGGGACAGCGACGCCGTTCCATAAGATTTGCGCGCCGTAGACGAAAGCGGATCCGTTGATTACGATCTGCGCCACTCCTTCGGAGAAGGATCCCGGCGTGATCGTAGTTACTATGGGTATCGGGTTTAGGATCGAAACACCAAACGTACCCTTGGAGGGATAGATTTCCGCAGAACTGCCGATGGTCACCTGGTTGTTCGGCAGCGGCACAATGGATGGCGCGGTGTAGACGCCGGTGGCCGAAATAGTGCCGACCTCCGCGTTGCCCCCAGGAATGCCATTGACCGACCATTCGACTGGCGCCTCCGTATGCAGTTGCATGTTCTGCGTGACACGCAGATTGTTGCCGGGTGACTCGATGGCTGACAGCTTTACGATGGCTGCCTGGTTAAGGCTAAATCCGCAGCCTGTAATCGTAACCGTGACCATTGCCAGGCAAAGGCCGGTGGCGCGGCTCTGCCATCGTGGTGAAACGTTCTCTTTCAACATTTCTCGTGCTCCGCACTGGCCGGGCTAACGCTAAGTTTTCAGGGCTCGGAAAGCTGCGATGCTTGCCGGACTATCAGCTTGAAAATACGCATGGGGAGTCAGCACGGGAACGGTACTTTCGGGGGACGCACGCTTCGCGGCGAGCATGGTTCGCAGCCACGGCACGAGAGGTAATCGGTAAGCCGCTACTGAGAGTAAGAAGGGATTATTGGCGTGGTGGTTATTGCGAGAGTTACCCTGCGGGAAATAAACACGCAGGAAGCAAAGAATAGTCTTGCAACAAATTTGTCATCTCGACCGAAGCGAAGCGAAGTGGAGAGACCTGCAGTTCGCTTCATGGATAAACAGCTTTCCCCTGCCCACAAATTTGTCATCTCGACCGAAGCGTACCCGGATTTCCTGCCACGCTGCGCCGGATACGTCCACGTGTGCGCCTT
>JBARKD010000075.1:0-10044 GCA_049800615.1 Acidobacteriaceae bacterium
TTCACTTTGGCCCATGGTCACCTTTTTCCAACGAGTCTCGTCATGGATATGACGAACGAAACCGTGCCGAAGTGACAGGAAAACCGGTCGCTCCATGTTGCGTTGCGGTTACGAAAGAAGTGTAGAAGGAGGAACTACTCGAATGCGTGTTCTCATGGCGCAATTCAAGATCAAGCCGGAATGTCTCGAACACTTTGAAGCTGCTCGGGAGAGGATTCTCGCTGCTCTATCGGAGGAGCGACCCAACGGTGTCCATTACACCTGGTGCCGACTCAGCGACGGCCAGAGCTTCACGGGTTGGCTCGAACTCGATCCAGGGGTTGAGAACCCTCTTCCAAAGATGGCGGCCGGCCAGGAATTTATGTCTCATATCGCGACCTGGGTTGCTGGGCCGCCGATCCGTGAGGAACTCGAGGTAGTTGGATCGTACCGTTCAATCCGAGAAGCGGCGCTGCCGCCCTCTCGTACTGCGGAGATAACTTCATGAAAGTGGCATACATCGTAGTGACGCTTCTGGCTGCGGTAGCAACTGGCTATGCCGCTTCGAACGACTTTACACGCCCCGGTTGGCTCATGGAGAACATGAAGCGGTTGGAAGTTCCAGGAACGTGGCTAAACAGGCTTGGTGTGCTGAAGGCAGCGGGCGCTCTGGGGCTCCTGGGCGGCCTTGCGATCCCGACCCTCGGTGTTGTCTCCGCCCTATGTCTGGTTCTGTTCTTTCTCGGAGCGATCATGGTAACACTGCGTGCGCGCTTCTACGTTCACCTCCCCTACCCATTGATATGGTTGGCATTGGTCACGGCTGCGCTGATCCTGCGTGTCAAAACGAACTAGCCGCCCGTCCCATTGATTCATGCAATAAATCAAAATGGCTTCTGAACGTTTGGTGGAGTAACGGGAAAATCCGGGTGCGCTACAAGGATGACGAGTTTGTGGAGGGGTGAAGAATGGTGCCCTCAGCGGCTAAAGCCGGATGGTTCTCTTCGATTCAACGGCGGGGCTGAAGCCCCGCCCCTTCACGCCAAAAGTCACAGGCTCGTTGCCTGGTCATGGGTACTCTTCCCCTTCGCGGGAATCTTGGAAGTCGATCCTGGGTGAAGCGTTGAAAGAAAGCTGAAAAGGCCGGCTTTGCACCTCACCCATTGGGTAATCTATGCCGTGACAGCCGGGATTGCAGTTCCTTCCGGTAACGCCGGCTGAGTCGAAGCCTGGTGCCGTTAGTGAGCAAAACGTCGTATTCTCCGGACACGTTGAGTTCCAGGCGCCGTACTTTCTCGAGCTTAACGATTGCCGATCGGTGAATTCGAAAGAAAGCACTTTGATCCAGCTCCTGCTCAAGTTCTGCCATGCTGCGACGCAGGAGATACGTCCTGGTTCCGACATGCAAACTAACGTAGTAGTCCGCCGCTTCGATCCAATCGATCTCGGACGCCGCTACAAACGATACCTGACCCGTAGTTTTGATCACGAAGGTTTGCTTCGCCACCTGCCCATTCGTACCAAGCGCGATTCGCTCCTTTGCGCGTTCCAGTGTCCGCTCAAATCGCGGGTTATCGAACGGCTTCAACAGGTAATCGAGAGCGCCAACCTCAAAAGCCCGCAATGCATAGCTGTCGTAGGCGGTCACGAATATGACGCAGGGTGCCTCGCTTCCGAGCATCTCGATGACATCGAAGCCGTCACATTCGGGCATTTGCACGTCGAGAAAGACGAGATCGGGTCTTCCGGTGCGGATCACCGATAGCGCTTCCCGGCCGGAGCCGCACTCGGCAGCAATTTCGATCTCGGGATGAAAGCGAAGCAGCATCGTGAGATTGGTTCGAGCGAGTGGCTCATCGTCCACAATGACGGTGCGAATTGTTTTGATCGTGTGGCCTCCGTCTTTCATTGGTTTTTTCCATCAGTGGGCGATAGGAGGTAAGGGAGCGAGACCGAGACTTCGACGCCGTCCACTTTACCGTTGCGCATGGTGAATTCGAAGGCGTCTCCATAAAGGCTTGTGAGGCGGGTTTGCACATGGGCATGGCCAATGCCGGAGCCGGAGAGTTCGGCCGGCAGGAGACGTGGCCCGTCGTTCGAAACCGTAAGCGTGAGTTTGTCCTGATCCCGAGAGGCGGCGATCCGGATCGTGCCTCCCTGCTCCCGCTTCGCGATTCCGTGCTTCACCGCGTTTTCGACAATCGGCTGCAAAATCAGGCTGGGGACTTGCGCCTGATAAAGCTCTGGAGGCACTTCTACATCGAGCTGTAAGCGATCCTCAAATCGGATTTTCTGAATATTCAGGTACTTCTCGGCGAATTGCAGTTCCTCGACAAGCGGCACCTGCTGACGAGAGGAGCCCTCCAGCGTATGGCGCAGGAAGTCGCTCAAACCGGCGATCATGGCGACCGCATCTTCACCGCGTTCCGCGCGAACCAGCCCGGAGACCGCGTTGAGAGTGTTGAACAGAAAATGCGGCTCGATCTGCTTCCGCAAGGCATCCAGCTGAGCCATGGAGAGTTGCTCATTCAGGCGCGCAGTCTGCGTCTGCTGCTCGGCCAGGCGCGCCTTCGAGTCCACCACATAGCTAACAACGAGGATTCCCGCATACAGAATGAGGGAAGCAAGGGTTTCGTGCAGAGATCTTTCAAATAACACCTTCCGAAAGGGTTCCGAAGCTGAAGCGCTTCGGTACAAACCAACGAAACTCCCCAGCCATGTGGTCCACATCGCAAAAACCAGATCGATCGCGAAGCAGGCCGCCAGGTGCACCATCCAAGTGGTTACAGGCCTTACACGGACTGGCGGAAATCGACGTCCAAGGCGAATCACAGGGACAGTTGCCAGGGCCCAGGGCAACCAGAAGAGAACCGTCACCCCAAATAATTTGAACCAGGCGTGATGCGCTCCCTGTTCGTGCATCACGATCACCGTTTGCGCCGCGTCGACTGTTCCCAAGCCGAGCCAGATGGCTGCGCTCCACGTCCACAGATTCGAGCGCGCACGGAGAGGGTTCGTCTTCATGCCAGAATCTTAGCTTGTTGCTCCGGACCAGGAGTGGAAATGCAGCGAATCACCATAATGATGCAGCGACGGGTCTGGCGCCTGATCCGCGCGAGAAACACAATGGACTCCATGTTCACCACTCCGAAGCCCGTCCTTGTGTCGTTGCTGGCGCTCTCACTCCTTGGCATCTCCCCCGCAAAGAAGGCCAATGTGACATCCCGTGAAAGCCCGGAATTTACCGCGGATGGCCAGCTCAGGCTTCCCGAGCACTATCGCGAATGGGTCTGGCTCAGCTCCGACTTCCTCACGGCTACTGACCCGGCGAACATGCAGGCAGGCGAACACCGCCTGTTCAACAATTTCTTCGTCAATCCCGAAGCGTACAAAGCATTCCTGCAAACCGGAACATGGCCGGACAAGACCATGCTCGTGCTCGAACAGCGCGAAGCCGAGGATATGGGCCCGAGCCCTAATCACAAGGGAATGAGTCAGAGCTCCGTGATCGGGATCGATATCCACGTGAAAGACGAAGCCCGTTTTTCGGGGAAGTGGGCTTTCTTCGACTTCAAGGGAAGTAAGACTGTCGCCATGGTGCCGGTAACGGCTCGTTGCTATAGCTGCCACGCCGCCCGCGCAGCAGTGGACACCACGTTTGTTCAGTTCTATCCAACGCTGCTACCGATCGCGAAGAACAAGGCCACACTCAGCCCCGCGTACCTGCGAGAGAGTAAAAGCGCGCCGCCGACAACAAAATAAACCGCGAGCCCGTTCTGTACCGCGCGCAACAAATACTGATTCAAGTCTCTATCTGATAGAGACTGACAAGTGTGGCGGGATTCACGGCAGGCGCGCTCAACGCCTGCCGGTTCCCAGATCGTCCGAACGCCCGGCCTCAAGGCGAGGCCACTGGGCGATGGGGCGTCCCCCTGGCCACTCGGGTTTCCAGGTCGGCGAACCGTTGCTCGTCCGCGTGTAGGTGCACTGTTGTGGCCAGCCTGCCGGCGAGCTCTCCCACGATTCCTGTCGTCCATACACGGTCAAATCGAGCAGGTGATAGTTGTTGTCCATCACCTCGACGCCGCGCGCAGTGGTCCAGTACGTTTCGAAGACCTTGGATTCTTGTCGGAGGTAGCAAACAAGGTGCATCCTGCCGATCCGGCGTCCAACCAAAAGGGTGTCCAGCGAATTTTGTGCCGAGTACCACGGCATCTCCCAGCGCATGAATTGGCAGTATCGGGCGCTCTCTTCGTACGGCCCTTGGCAGAACACGGCGAAGGTGACATCGCGAGAATGAAGGTAGGACAGCTCTGCGACCTGCGTTGTGACCCACGTGCAACCTTCGCATTGCTCAGGCGCAGGATGGCCTGTATGCCACATGAAGTAGTAGGCGATGAGCTGGCGGCGGCCCTCAAACGCATCGATCAGTGCCACCGGACCACTCGAGCCAATCAACTTAGTAGCCGAATCAACCTCTACCATCGGCAGTCGCCGACGCGCCGCTGCGATTGCGTCGCCTTCGTGTGTGTGTGCTTTCTCGCGAGTTTGTAGGGCGTCCAGCTCGGCTTGGAAGGTGGCGCGATCGACTGCCTTTGGTGTTGCAAGATCATCCCAACTGTCTTCCTTCATCGCTTCGCCTCCTGGCCTCAGTCAACTTTCGCCCTTCGCTTGGACGGCCACCCCTGAGTCTGCTCCGGAGCGTCCCGTTCGGCAAGTACAGCAATCCTTAAGGGCTCCGCCCTCATCACACATCTCAGCCTAAGCTGAAAACCCGGAGGCGATATGGCAAAGTATTTGACGATTGGATACGGCGATCAGACCGGATATGAGAAGACTCCTGAGGAACTGCGCGCAGCCGCTCACGAACAAGACAAGAGGTTGCGGGACGGAGGCGTCTTGATTGGAATCGCCGGTGCCCCGGTCCAGGTGCGTAACACTCTCGGAAAACAGGTCGAGACGAAGAGCGGGGCTTTTATGTCTTCCGAGTTGCCGATCGCAGGTTTCGCGATCATTGACGCGAAAGACATCTCTGAAGCAATACAAACGGTTGCCCGAACTCCATGCGCCATCGCGTACGGAGTCGTGGAAGTGTGGCCGATAGAGGGCACGCGCTGAGAGCGCAGACCCGCGCGCAAATCGTACAAAACGTATTACGCGCTTCCGCGTGGGGCGATCGTCGCACGTTGGTCACCCGTTGTGCATCAGATCATCCTTGTAGTCCAGGATGTGTAGTCCAGGATGTGTAGTCCAGAACGTCAGGAAGATCCCACGCGATGATTTTTGCATCCGTTGCAGCCCCGTGCTCATCGGCTTGTTATGGGAGATACCGTGAAAACAATTCGCGTCGCAGCCTCTGATGCACCACCAGTCGAAGCTGCTGGTGAGTGGGGATCCGCAGTCTGGTTAGCGAACAAGGCGCTTACCGGCAGTTCAATATCGGTACTTCGGATGCTCCTTCGTTCCCGGCATTCCGGTCGCAAACACCGCCACGCTAATGCAGATGAGGTGGTCTTTCTAATGCGTGGTCAGGTGCGAGTTCACGCTGGCGATGAGACGCAAGAGCTCCAGCCTGGCGATAGCCTCAGCATCCCGGCGGGTATTGTCCACCAAATCGAGAACGCGGGCAGCGACAATGCCGAAATGACGATCTCGTATTCAAGTGGAGAGCGGGAATACGCAAGGGAGTAGCATCTGGAGACTTGTTCATCAGCAGGCAATTTGCAGCAGTTCGACTTCGTTCGGATCGCAGAGTCTGGTGACGACGTGATCGTGATCCACGAAGGCCGGTGGCGGCTGGGGACGAAACACCGAAGTTTTCGCCTTCGTCGGCGACCAGATTCGCGCCGTCGAGGTGTACTCCGGCTGGACTGTTCGTTAACCTGGACCGCCCATTAACAGTGTGCCGAACGATACTCGGTCAACCTATGGCAGTTAACACCATACTCGATGGCTTTCCAACGATCCCGATTCTTGCGACCATGCAAGGCAACGAGCTCTACGCATTTTGGAACATGCGTTCGAGGCGAAACTGCTGGACCGGCACGGTGCTCCAGACGAGAGCCGGCCTACATGACAATCCGCATCGGCGACTCGGTTATTCACCGCTAGAAAGCTCACACTGAGGTGTTGCGTGAACTGGAGAAACCGAACCGCGGTGTTTTTGTTGTTTCTGCTGCTGCTCTATTACGAAGTCTATCGGTGGATTCCACTTGGCAAGTGGAATTGGCAGTTTCGCTGGCCCGTTCAGAACGATCAGTTCTACCCGGACGTCGTGATTGGCATACTGTTGAGCTTCTTCCTTGCAGCTTTTTGGCGGACGTGGCGAGCTGCCAGCAGGCCCACCACCTACCAGGCAACAGGTCGTCTGCAAAATCTCCGGTGCCATGCGAAGTCACATCCTGTTCAAAGTCAGTCAAAGTCTTCGATGCTGAATCACAATGCCCGGGGTGCCCGTCACGGATGCTCTCGGCCGTGGAAGTCAGGGTCGTCATGGTCTGCGTGACGCAGGCAACCGCAGGGTCATCGGGGAAACGTATAGGCAGCGCTTTGAAGATTCCGATGAGTTGCCAGATCCTTGTCAGTTCCTTCGGGCAAGATCACCGACAAACAAGTGCCGGAACGCTTCGGTTGCGTCGTGCTCCTGAGTTGGATTCGTCCCCTGTGTTCCTGAACGATGGTTGAACTCAGCCAAAGCCCAATCCCAGATCCCTTCAATTCTTTCGTAGTAAAAAATGCGTCGAAGACTTTATGAAGGTTTTCTGGGAGGATGCCGACGCCATCGTCTGAGATAGTGACCCGGGCTCCTCGCTCCTGCGGTTCGCGATAGAGGGTACACCTCGAAATTCTAATCCGGATTTTCGCATTTCTATCAGAAGCCTCGATCGCGTTGCGTATCAAGTTCGAGAACACCTGGCGGAGTTGAGCCGGGAACCCATTGATCGTGACGGGGCCCTCCCACTCCTTGACGATGCATAGATTCTTATCGACCACTTCGCGGTTGTTGAGAGCCAGAACGTCTTCCATAAGTTCAGCAAGATCGACAACGAGGGGCAACGAACTTTCCCGATGGAAGGACAAGATTTGCCGCGCGATCCGCGAAACACGCTCAACTTCCCTCTCGGCGGAAGACAAGTAGGCGGATCCGTCAGCAGACTCAGCTAGCGGCCCGCGAAGAAGATACAGGAGATTGGTGATGGCTGCGAGCGGGTTATTTATTTCGTGGGCAATGGTGTGTGCCATTCGTCCCGTCGCTGCTAGACGCTCGTTGAGAAGTGCTGAATGCTCTGCCAACTTCTGCTGAGTTATTTCGGCCAGAATGAAGATGCGGCTGATAATTGCATCTTCCAGAAAGACCCGCTCCAGGTTTAACCGAAACCATTGAGATCCGGCGAGAATCTCGACCGGCCAAACAGCAGTTTCTTCAGGGAGGAGAAACTGAAGGGTATCCTGAAGGAGCTGATTGAGGTCATGACCCTCGATCTCCGTATAGGATCGCCGCAGAAGTTCGGTCATGGCGCGGTTGCAGCGTTGGACACTTCCTGCAGGGTTCACTACGGCTACACCCTCGCCCAGCGCATCGAACGTGGCCTGCCAGTGTTTGGACGCAATTTTGGCGAGTGACTCTGCCTCATGCAGTTTGACCAGAGATCGGACGGTGGCAACAAGAACGTTTGGCTCGACGGGCTGCGTCAGGTAGGCATCCGCTCCACTTTCAAGTGCGTATACCCTGCTCTCGTTATCTGTGAACGCGGCAGAGAGTTGCAGAACCGGGATGTGACTGGTACGGGGATTGGACTTGATGCGACGGCACACCTCGTAGCCCAGAATATCTGGCAGTTTGACATCCAGCAGGATGGCCGCCGGAACCTGCTTGGCAAGTTCCAGGGCTTCGCGGCCACTCTGCGCTTCGATCACCTTGAAGCCGGCGCGCGCCAAGGCATGGACACTTGAATATCGACTGGCAGGCCGATCATCGACCACTAGAATCTTGTCGTTGCCCGGGCTCAAGCGCGAATACCTGCTGCCTGGAGTACCTCGATCAGGCCGCTGGAAGCTTTTTCGGGTCTGGATGCCTGCTTTGGATAGAGGAATGCTTCCGCTTCGAACAGCGTGGTTCGCTCCTCATCGGTAAACTCCCGGGAGGAATGAACGATAACCGGGAGTAAGCGAAAAGATGCGCTATTCCTGATCTGGCGCAGTACTTCGAATCCATTCAGGTCGGGCATGACGATATCGAGGATAACTGCGTCCGGACTATCGCGCTCAATCAGACTGATCGCCTCCCGGCCACCCCGGGCCTCGAGAACTCGATAACCGAGCTTCGCCAACTCGCCGCCCAGCAGGTAGCGCGTGACTTCGTCATCGTCGATCAGAAGAACGGTTTTGGACGGTTGGCCCTTGATGAGCTCCTGCACTGTGCTCAGCAAGGTGAAGGGTGCGACTGGTTTCGGGATGAATTTGGTAGCACCCGCTTCCAGCGCAGAGCGTTCATCGTCTACAACGCTCAAAACGAGGATTGGACCCGCGTAGCCTTGCGACTTCAACTCGCCGATATAGAAGAGCGAATCTCTTTCGTCGATCAGGCGATCCAGTACGATCAGTCGTGGCCTCATGACCTTCATGGTTTCGCGCGCCTCTGGAATGTTCGACACAAAAACGCTCTGATAGCGACTGCTTTTCATGGCCATCTGATGTACAAAACTGGTCTCCCGGTTATCTTCGACAAACAAAACCGCGTCCGCAGCGATTTCAGGCGCGGATGGCGGCGGGGAGGGCTCCTGTATAGCGCCGCCGGCGCGCACAGGGACGCGGGCGATGAACGTCGAGCCCTTTCCAGGAGCGCTTTCCACCGAAAGTGTGCCGCCCAAAAGTTCGGTCAACCTTCTCGATAAAGGAAGTCCCAGCCCGGTACCCTTGACCTGGCTTTGCATCTCCCCTTCGATTTGTACGAACTCTTCGAAGATCCGCTCCTGATCTTCCCCGGCGATGCCGATGCCGGTGTCCGCGACGCGAAACACAAGCCAGCCGTCTTCTTCCTGCGCCGCCGTGACGCGGATGAGACCTTTCCTGGTGAACTTGAGGGCATTCGAAATCAGGTTGCGCAATACTTGCGAGATCTTTCCCTCATCCATGTAGAGCGTCGGGATTCCGGGGGCGGCTTCAAAGATCAGATCCAGGCTGTTTCCGGCCAGCAGGGGCTTCAGCATGCCACGGAGCGCGCCGAAGAAATCGTGTACTTCGAAATGTTTCGGCTTTACATCGATCTTGCCCGCCTCCACTTTGGCGAGGTCGAGCAGGTCGTTCACCAGTTCGGAGAGTTCTGCCGCGCAGCTCCGGATGAAGGTAACCTGCTTTTCCTGTTCCGCAGTAAGTTCGCCGTCGAATCTGCCCAATAGCAGGCTACTCAGGGAGGTGATCGAATTGAGAGGCGTGCGGAACTCGTGCGACAGGTTGGAAAGGAAACTCGTTTTGAGGTCGGAAACTCGGCGCAAATCGTCCGCGTGCTGTTCCAACTCGGCGTAAAGCGCGACCACACCACGATTGGTGTCTTCCAATTCACGGTTCAGGTCGGCAAGTTGTTCCTGTTTTTCCTTTAGCTCAGCCAGCGTTTTTAAGAGTTCCTGGTTCTGCCGCTCGATCTCGTCAAATGGATCGGCCGCGCCATTGTTGGCTATCTGCAACGCAATCGATTTCGCATTGTTTGCGGTGACGATGGGAGCGGTTCTCGGCAATGGCTTGCCGCATTCCACCATCGTGCCGGATGCTGTCGAGGTGATGGAAAAATGCTCCATCAGGCGCTGGGTACCGATGAGCCCCATACCCAGTCCAGTCTTCGAGACATAGCGGCCGTTGAGGATTTCGCTCAGATTCGGAATTCCAGGGCCGGTATCGCCGACGCGAATGATAAACATCTGAAGGGGAGAATCCTGGACGAGAAACTCTACAAATCCGCCTTCGGCATATCGGAAGGCGTTGCGAGCCAGTTCCGAAGCCGCGGTCGCGAGCCGAATCTGCTCCTGGTGTTCAAATCCAAGCTGAGCTGCGATGTCCCTGGCTCTCTGG
>JBARKD010000076.1:0-2122 GCA_049800615.1 Acidobacteriaceae bacterium
CGTCAATCGAGATCGTGGTTGTACATGCTCCAACCAAGGTAGCGGACCGCCGCTTCGTGCACCGGGCTGGCCACCTGGGAAAAATTGGCGGCCACGTGATGTTCAAAGCCCTGCTCGCAAATCAATCGGAGTAGTTTCTGCAGTCGTGGAATCCTGGCCACCCCGGCGCCGCCAAACGTTTCCAACGGATCGTTGGTGAACTCCCCCTGCCCGACGTACCCGCGGATCTTTCCGTGGAAGTCGTCGGTGGAGAAACGCACGTACGTCATCGCGCCCGCCTTCACCCGGCCGACGCAGGTGCCAAACGTATTTTCCTTGCCCACCGTGCCCGCGATGATCGCCTGAAAATCCATGATCACGTCATTGAAGAAGTGCTTGGGCAGGTTGGAGCAGTGAAAGCAAACGCACTTGTCAGGATCGGAACCGTAGTTGTTGTTCCAATCCAGCAGCGCGCTCGGAGTCTCGGAAGCCAGAGCCAGGGCATGCATGCTGATAGTGCCGCAGATATCCACTTCGCAGGCGCTGGGGAACAAGTTGTCGCTCATCATGCTCATCACGGTGCAGGGAACCACGCCGAAGTATTCTTCGAGCGACGTCCAGCACTGAATGGCGCTGACGGTGCAATAGGTCTGCTGCATCCATTGCTCGATCACCACCCCCAGCTTGGACATCTTGATCAACGCGGCGATGGGAATGTTGTTGGTCGACACATACTTCTGGATGGCCGCCAGCTTGGCCTGCACCGCATCATCGTGGTCCTTCAGCCGCTCAATTCGCCCCAGCACTTCGGAAAGGTCCAGCGTATCCACCGAGATGCCGCTTCGCTCCAACAGCTTCTCGCTGTAGCGAACGGTGTTGAAGGCCGCAGGGCGAGCGCCGATCGCACCCACGCGAAGATTGGTAAACCCACGAACCACGCGACAGATGGAGGAGAACCACGCCAGGTCTTTGCGGAACTCGTCCGAGTCCGGCTGCACCGTATGCTGCGCCGTGAGCGAGTAGGGAATGCCGTATTGCATCATGTTGTTGCAGGCCGACATCTTGCCGCAAAAACTGTCGCGGCGATGGGAAATCTTCATGTCCGCGGCCCGGTCGGGAGTTGCCTGCACCAGCACCGGCACCTTCAAGGTGGAGAGCCGGAGAGCATCGACAATCCCGCGCTCCTCGCCGAAATTGGGAAGTGTAACAATGACGCCGTCGATCTCATCCCGGTGTTTGCGGAACAAATCGCCGCACAAACGCGCTTCCGTTGGAGTTTCGACCGCGCCGAACTTGGATTCTTCCGGGGTTAGGGAGATGGTGCGGATACCGGCTGCCGCCAGTACTCTCAGCATCTCTTCGCGGCCCGTCTTTGCCAGGTGATCGGGGAAAAAACCTCGGTTGCCTACAATCACGCCAAACGTCATCTGTTTCGCCATGGTTATTTCCTTCGCTTGTTAGCCGGACGCCGGGGGCGAAAGCCGATGGTATAGCCCAGACCCATAACCGTAAGCAGCGCACCCCACCAGATCGGCGCATGAAGGTTGCTCAGGACGGGGGGATGGGGCAGAGGGTGACTCACTTCCCAGATACCGGTGGTCAGAATCACCACCCCATACGCCAGCAGCAGGATGCCTGCGAACCACCAGATAGAAAAGGACTCTCGCATTGGCTCGGCTCTCTTTCAGAACTACCAGAAAATAACATTCAGAATGATGAACAGTACCGTCACCGTGCCGGCCCACACAATAGGTCGCTGGTACCAATGCTCGTCGTGTTCCTTGGGCAGGACCGAGGCGCCATAAACCAGCCCCTCCAGTTCCGCCACCGGTCGAGGTTTGGTCATATAACTGACCACTACCGTTACCAGCACACAAACCAGCCATGCCCACAAAGCGCGGTAAACATTCTCGGCCATATCCTTCGCGTCCGGAGAGAGGGCCACGTAGCGCAAGGCGTGCGGGTCATTCTTCACCCATAACCACAGGCTGATCGAGGTGACAGTACCGGCCAGCAATCCCCAGAATCCGGCCTGCTTGGTAGCCCGCTTCCACAGCATGCCCAGGATGACGGTTCCAAAGAGCGGGGCGATGAAGAAGCTGAACAATTGCTGCACATAGTCCATGATGCTGGCCGCGTGCTG
>JBARKD010000077.1:0-6060 GCA_049800615.1 Acidobacteriaceae bacterium
GCCGTCAATTTGAATAGAAGACCGGCTTCACAGGCTGCGGAAAAAACGCGGTTTTTGTATCAGGGCCCGACTTCAGTCGGGCCGTAAATGATTCAGAATACGTCGGGCTTTAGCCCCTGCTCCACGTCTCTCTTGCTCGATCCCGATTTTTCCGCAGCCTGTTCAGCCGCTGAGGGTACAATTTCTGCCCCTAGACAGGAAATCCGGGGGAAGCCGAGGAATCTGCGGTCCCATCAGCCCGGCTGCTTCTCAAATTTGAGGCGCAAGTGAGTAGCCTGGGTAAACCGAAGGCGCATGCGAAGTGCTTTTAGCGGTGGCGACTGAAGATAGATAGGGGAGCAGTCTCGTCCTGCCGTGAATAATACGGAACCCGCTGCCATTGCAATAAGCAGGCGAGCACGGCGTTCGAATCATACGCAATATTGGGAATTACCAGTTCCTTGCCACCGATACCCTGAATTACAAGCCCGCGGTCGTAGCGGATGCGATACACGCGAACATGAGTAAGTTCCTGCCAACGAATCCGCCGCGAAGTCCCGGGGCCTTCGAGCAGACCTTGCCCGTCGAGGATCAACGGTTCCGGCCAATCGGCAAGCACGAAGGGGACCACGGCGAAGCCGAAAGCAAAGAGCACCCAGGCAAACCACAGGGCTGCGCCATGGGACAGCAGGAGGGATGCGCTGAAACCAACCGACCCAATCCCCACGCCCAGTGCCAGGTAATACAGCAACAGACAGGTCGGCTTCACAGGGAAGCGCCAGCCATCCACCAACTGCTTAGGCTTCATGCCGAAGTTGGGTGCGATCAGGATCAACACACCAACGGTGCCGGCCATAGCCAAACCGATTTCGACCAGTCTCTCGGGGAAGGGCTGCATGGAAAAAGAGTTTCCTCTTCGAAAGCAACGGTTGGCAATATTAAATTCGCTTCATTATTAGCAAAAAGTACCGTGTTTGTGACGGCGGAATAGAATTTATCGATGCCCACCCGCGTTCGATCGCACACCAAGGTCAATCTCGGCCTGGCAATCGGCCCGATGCGTCGCGATGGCTTCCACCAGCTCACCACCCTTTACCAGACGCTGGCGCTCCATGAACCGGTAACGGTCGAGGCCCGCCAGGCGTCCGCCACCCGGATCACCCTCACCAGCACCCATCCGCGCGTGCCTGTCGATGCCGGTAACACTGCGTGGCGGATGGGCGAACGATGGCTGGCGACTTTCGGCATCCAGGCCGAGGTCCATATTCACATCGACAAACAACTGCCGGTGCAAGGCGGCCTAGGTGCCGGCTCGGCGAATGCCGTGGCGGCGCTCATCGGGTTGGAGATTGAGCTGGGTCTCCGCCTTTCGCCGCCGGAACGCCTGCGCCTGGCGGCAGAGATCGGCTCCGATGTGCCGCTGTTCCTGCTGGGAGGCGCGGTGATCGGCCTCGGGCGAGGTGAGGAGGTATTTCCTATGCCCGATTTTGCACCCACCCCGTGTGTCCTCGCCCTGCCGGAAATCGGCGTCTCCACTCCGCAAGCCTACCGGGACTGGGATTCGTTGACCCTGGGGGCACCCTCCGCTACAATAGACAAGTTGAGTCGGTCGGTTGCTGTTGCATTTGGCGAACCGCACTCCTCCGGTGTCTTCTCTTTGCGAGAAGGCCGGGCCGAGGATCCGCTTCTCGCGCTTGTCCGAACCGGGATCGAAAACGACTTCGAACGGGTCGTTTTCCCTCAGTATCCCCTTCTCGGTCAAATCAAGCGCATTCTTGCGGGCACCCTTGGCACGGCGGAAGCTGCTATCTATGCAGGCCTTTCCGGGTCCGGATCAGCCCTTTTTGGGCTCTTTCGAACTACGGAAGCGGCACGGGCGGCGCTCACGCGGTTGGAACGGCAGGGTATCGCAGGCGTGCTTACAACCACATTGCCACGCGGCGATTACTGGCGCACTATGTTGGTGCAACATCCAGCTTAGGACGCAGGCCCCGCACCAGTTGGGCGATCGACTAATGGTAGGTCAAGTGCCTTTGGAGCACTTTGTCTAGGTTCGAATCCTAGTCGCCCAGCCAGTTTTCCTTGCCACGAGTGCAAACTCGTGGTTCGACAATCAGGCGGAACAACCATAGCAAACCAGCTTGGGAGGTTCGTGTGAAGGGAGATTCCACTGTACTGGCTGAACCCGTCTTGCAGCAGGCCGGGAGCGTAACGCAAGAGTTGCCCACGCCGCTGAAGGTCAGACCGGAGCGCAAGCGCGCCGGGCGTTTAAGCGAAGACAAGCGGTTCAAAATCTTCGCCGGATCCGCCAACCGCAAACTGGCCGAGGATATTTGCACCCACGTTGGGGTGTCGCTGGGCGAGAGCAAGCTGCAGCGCTTTGCCGATGGGGAGATTTACTTTCAGTTGCTGGAAAACGTCCGCGGCGTGGATGTTTTCGTCGTACAGCCGACCTGTTACCCGGTCGATCAGCACCTGGTGGAATTGCTGATCATGATTGACGCGCTGAAACGCGCATCCGCCGGCCGAATTACCGTGGTGGTGCCGTATTACGGTTATGCCCGTCAGGATCGGAAGGATCGCCCGCGAGTGGCCATTTCTTCCAAGCTCGTGGCCGACCTGTTGACCACCGCGGGAGCAAACCGGGCTTTGTTTATGGACCTGCATGCGGCGCAGATCCAGGGGTTTTTCAACATCCCGGTGGATCACATGTTCGCCAGCCCGGTTATGGTGAGTTACTTCCGGGAGTTGAACCTGCCCAATCTCACGGTGGTTTCACCGGATGCGGGCGGCGTGGAAAGGGCGCGGTTTTTCGCAACCAAGATGCAGGTGCCGTTAGCCATTGTGGACAAGCGGCGCACGGACCTGAATGTGACCGAAGTGATGAATGTGATTGGCGATGTCGCCGGAAGAACCTGCCTGGTCATCGACGACATCATCGACACTGCCGGCACTCTGGTGAAGACGGCACAGGCTCTTTTGGATGCGGGTGCGGTGAAGGTATATGCGGCGGCTTCGCACCCGGTGTTGTCAGGGCCTGCTATCGAGCGCATCAGCAACTCGAAATTGCAGGAAGTTATTGTTACCGATTCGATCCCGCTGCGCGAAGAAGCGCAGAAGCTGGAACGGCAGGGAAGGATCAAGGTGCTCTCGGTCGCCGGCCTCTTAGGCGCCACTATCGAGAGCATTCACATGGAGACCAGCGTTAGCTCGTTGTTTAGTTAGGAGAAGAGTATGGCTGAGCAGGAAGTGGTCGCAGCAAAACCCCGCGAGGGCAAGTTGAACAAGAATGCCGCGCGGCGCGTGCGGGTCGCCGGCATGATTCCGGGCGTTGTCTACGGCGCCAAAGAGGCCACGATCGCGGTGGAACTCGACCCCAAGCAGATCACCCGCATCCTCCATTCGGATTCGGGACACAACACCATTTTTGATTTGGAAATCGGCACGGCCAGAACCAAGGCCATGATTGTCGACTGGCAGTACGAGCCCATCAAGGGCAAACTCATGCACATTGATCTCAAGCGGATCGCGATGGATAAGGCCATCCGGGTCAAGGTGCCGGTCATGCTGGAAGGTGTTCCGGTCGGCGTCAAGGTACAGGGCGGCATTCTGGACCAGGTGCTGCGTGAAGTGGAAATCGAATGTTTGCCGGCGGACATTCCCAGCCACATCGATTTGAATGTCAGCGGGTTGGGCCTGAACGACGGCGTCCGGGTTGCAGATTTGCCCCACGGCGGCAAGCTCAAATTCATCACCGATGAGAACGCAACCATCGCCCACGTAGTAGCGATCAAGGAGGAGGTTGCGCCGACGCCGGATGCAGTGGCGGCAGCGGCTCCGGCAGAGCCCGAAGTGGCAAAGAAGGGCAAAACCGAGACCCCGGACTCAGCAGCGGAAAAGGGCGGCAAGAAGTGACCAGGCTCTGAGCTTGGCTGTAGCCGTGAACGAAGAGCAAAAAGGGCCAGCCCTCGTGGTTGGCCTGGGAAACCCGGGAATCGAGTACCAGTTTACGCCGCACAATGCTGGTTTTCTGGCCATCGACCGGTTGGCGGAGCAGGGCGGTGTCGCCGTAAACAACCGCCGCTGCCGGGCACTGACGGCCACAACCCGGATCGCTGGCAGGGATGTGGTCCTGGCCAAGCCCGAGACCTATATGAACCTGAGCGGTATTGCGGTTCAGGCTCTGGTCGACGAGTTTGACGCCGACCCGTCGCGCGACCTCATCGTGATCTATGACGAGATCGCGCTGAGTCTTGGGTTGCTGCGTATCCGGGAGCGGGGCAGTGACGGGGGCCACAACGGGGTCAAGTCCGTCTCCGGGGCGTTGGGCAGCGAAGAGTGGTTGCGCCTTCGGATCGGGGTCGCTCCCAGCGGCGCGGAAGCGTCGGAACGGGCAAGGCGGGGGCGAAAGGATTATGTGCTCACGCCCATGAGAAGGGCGCAGCTGGAAGTGCTGGACGAGGTGTTGGACCGCACGGCGCGAGCGGTAGAGATGGTGCTGGCCCAGGGAGCTGGCCCGGCAATGAACGAGTTCAATCGCCGTGACAATGGCGGCGAGCAGTAAAGAATTGGAGAGTAGCCATGCAACGCACTTACGAAATCATGTTTATCGTTCGTCCTGACATTGCGGACGAGGACCTGGACAAGCTGATCGCTGGGCTGGAGGGAAATATCACCCAGGGTGGCGGCACAATCAAATCGACGGAGAAGCTCGGCCGCCGCAAGTTGGCCTATATGGTCAAGAAGTTCAACGATGGCAACTATGTGCTCCTGACGATTGAAGCCGACGGCTCTTTGGTGGGAGAAATCGAGCGCCGGCTGCGCGTGTCGGAGCCGGTCATCAAGTTCATCTCCGTCCGCATGGATGAAGAGGAGAAGCGGGTAGCCAAGATCAAGGCAATCCGCGCAACGCGCAAGAAGCTCAGTGCCCAGCCGGCGGCAGCCCCTCCAGCAGCCGTTGAGCCGAGCTCCGCGCCCGCGCCCGTGGCGGCAACCGAAGCAGCGAGCGCTTAACAGCGACTTTTGAAAGGAACAGGACAATTATGGCTGATGAAACAAGCGCGCCAGGCGCAGCAACTCCTGGCCGTCCCGACGCACCGGCATCTTCAGGGCCTGGCGGACGCCCGCCCGGGGGACGTCCTGGGGGGCCTGGGGGCGCCGGACGAAAGTTCTTTCGTCGCAAGAAGGTTTGCAAGTTCTGCGTGGAGAAGATTGACGCCATCCACTATCGCGATGTTCGTCTCCTGCAGCAGTTTGTCGCCGAGCGGGGTAAGATTGTGCCTCGCCGCCTAACCGGCGTTTGCACGACTCACCAGCGCGGATTGGCCCGCGCTATCAAGCAGGCCCGCAATATCGCTTTGCTGCCCTTTGCGGCTCGCTACTAGGGCGGGCAGGAGATCGATGATGGAAGTCATTTTGAAAGAGGACGTAAACAACCTTGGCCATCGCGGAGATGTCGTGAAGGTGGCTGACGGTTATGGCCGGAATTTCCTGTTGCCGCAAAAGCTTGCCATGGAAGCCACGGCTGCCAACAAAGCGGTCATTGAACAGATGAAGCAAGCTGCGGTGCGGCGCTCGGCGAAGGAGAAATCCGAGGCTGAATTGCTGGTCGGTCAGTTCAACAACGTGGAGCTTGTGTTTCAGCGTAAGGTGGGGGAGAACGAGCACCTTTTTGGCTCAGTCACCGCAGCGGATATCGCTCACCAATTGGAGGAGCGGGGATTCAACATTGATCGCCGCAAACTGCAACTGGAAGAGCCGCTGCGCCAGTTGGGCGAGTTTCACGTGCCCGTCAAGCTGCATCGCGAAGTAACGGCCCACGTGAAGGTCCTCGTCAAGGGTGAAGGCGTCGAAGCGTAAGTCGGGTGCCCCATCCTTCGCAAAAAGCGCGAAGGATGGAGACCCGCAGCTTGCCGGCTCGCGTCCTTCTATCCGTTTCCCGGGAAGACAAGCCCAAGTTCGCCACAAAGTTCGCCACAAAGCTCGCCAGCGCCACAAGCCTCCCCTTTGTCATCCCGAGCGAAGCCGCGGGACCTGCAGTTTGCCTGACTCCCCACCGAACCTGCGGTGAAACACTTTCCC
>JBARKD010000078.1:0-4327 GCA_049800615.1 Acidobacteriaceae bacterium
AATTACACATGTGGCAATTCGTACATCCGTTTTCCGACTGCCATGTCGCATTCCGCTCCCGATTTACAGAGCAAGAGACAAACTGAGACATTTGGAAATTGAGGAGTGGCATGGGCAAAGTGTCAGCCATTGCAATGACGTTCCTGGGTCTGGGTGCGTGGGTCGCGCCGTCGTTGGTGATGCGGGCCGTCGCTTCCGGAAAGAACCTACCTGAGCAGACAGCGCAAGATTGGCCGGTTTACGGCGGACAGGCGGCGCAGGACCATTATTCAAGCCTTTCTCAAATCAACCGAAAAAACGTAAACAGACTCAAGGTCGCCTGGACATTCGATCTCGGTGAAAATGGCAACCGGACGGGTAGTTTGCAGTCCAACCCGGTAATTATCGGGCGCGTTCTCTACACCTTTACCCCCTCTCTCAAGGTGATTTCTCTCGACGCCGCCTCCGGCAAACTCCTCTGGAAATTCGACTCAGGGATCAACGGCCGACAACCCTCACGCGGTGTGACCTATTGGACCAATGGAAATGAGAGCCGCGTGTTCGCCGGCATCATGAACTTCCTTTACGCTCTGGATCCGGCTACGGGCAGGCCAATCGAGAGCTTCGGCGAAGGCGGCCGCATCGACCTTAGGAGAGGACTCAGGGGGGATTATCGTGTTCAGTCTGTCGCCCTGACCAGTCCGGGGATCATCTACAGAGATCTGATCATTGTCGGCGGCCGTAATCCCGAATCGCAGCCCTCGCCTCCAGGGGATATCCGCGCATTCGACGTTCACACTGGCGCATTGCGCTGGCAGTTCCACACCATTCCGCATCCCGGAGAGTTGGGCTACGATACCTGGCCCGTGGACGCATGGAAGACGGCAGGCGCGGCCAATAACTGGACGGGGATGTCCCTCGACATCCGACGCGGCATTGTCTATGTGCCGACCGGATCCGCGGTTTCTGACTTCTACGGCGCCGATCGCGTGGGGAATGATCTCTTCGCGAATTCATTGTTAGCCCTCGATGCGGAAACAGGCAAGCTCCTGTGGTATTTCCAGGGAGTGCATCACGACATATGGGACCGCGATTTCCCGTCGCCACCGGCGTTGGTTACGGTGAAGCACAACGGCAAGAGCATCGACGCGGTCGTGCAGACGAGCAAGCAGGGATGGCTCTTCCTGTTCGACCGGACGAGCGGTAAGCCGCTTTTCCCGATCGAAGAGCAGAAGTTTCCGCCAAGTAGCGTCCCGGGGGAAGTAACGTCGCCTACGCAACCGGTACCGCTGATGCCAGCGCCCTATGCGAGGCAGCGCTTGGCCGAGGACCTTCTTACCCAGCGGACCCCAGAGGCACATGCATGGGCAGTTCAGGAATTCCGCGGATACCACAGCGCTGGACAATTCGTTCCCCTCGATTTCGGAAGGCAGACCGTCGTATTTCCAGAGTATGACGGCGGAGCGGAATGGGGAGGGTCCGCGGTCGACCCCAACACGGGTGTCATCTACATCAACTCCAATGACATTGTGGGGACTGGAAGTCTGGCCAGGCAGGATGGATCGGGAGGGTTGGGCTCACAAATCTATCGGAGCCAGTGCGCGGCTTGCCATGGCATCAACCGCGCTGGTTCTCCACCAGCCTTTCCTTCGCTTTTGGACGTGTACACGCGGTATACCTCGACGCAAATCGCCGACGTTATCCACCAAGGCAGGGGCAGGATGACGTCCTTCCCCGGTTTGCAGGGCGTCCGGCTCGATGCGCTGCTCGACTACTTGCGAATGGGCAAGGACAACGGCGCTTCGCAGCAAGCACCTGTCGCACCTGGAGCGACAGAGGGCGCTGTTATGAAGGCCGGTGAAGAGATGCCCTACGTCTTTGACGGCTATCGCAGATTCGACGACCCGGATGGTTATCCCGCGGTCGCTCCTCCCTGGGGCACATTGAACGCAATCGATTTGAATACCGGCAAGTATCTGTGGAAGCTTCCCTTGGGGACGTACCCGGAATTGGCCGCCCAGGGCTTGAAAAATACCGGCAGCGAGAATTATGGCGGCCCCATTGTGACTGCCGGCGGAGTGCTCATCATTAGCGCGACGAGCTTCGATAGAAAGATCAGGGCTTTTCATAGCACCACCGGAGAGCTGCTTTGGGAGGCGGAGCTACCGTTTTCCGGTGTGGCCACTCCGGCTACCTACATGGTCGATGGCAAGCAATATGTGGTGATCGCCACCAGCGGAGCGAGAAATCCCAAAGGTCCACAAGGCGCGGCTTATGTGGCCTTCGCTCTGCCGTAGTCTGGTGAACAAAAGAGGGAAACAGAATGATGGGGCCTGATGGAAGGTATGCACGCCCTGCCACGTTTCTGCTGACTTTTTTTCTTGATTCGAGGTAATGATTTTCATGCAGGAGACAAGATGGCCACGGATACTTCGAAAAAACCACGATTGAGCGGGGTATTCGCCCCGACGGTCACAGCCTTCGAGAGCGATGGTTCTCTCAGTACACGGGGAACGCGTGCGTTTGTACGCTTCCTTTTAGAGCAAGGCGTGCACGGTCTGACGCCGCTCGGGAGCGCCGGCGAGCCTATCGCCTTGAGTACCACCGAGAGGATGAAAGCTCTGGAAGCCATTGTGGAGGAAGCTGCAGGCCGCGTCCCTATCTACGCTGGGACGGGCGATTACAGCACCGCAACAACGATCGAGCTTAGTCAGCACGCGCGCTCCATCGGGTGTGACGGGCTCATGCTGATGGCCCCCCATCTGCTGCGGCCGCCAAAGCAAGACGTCTTGAATCATTTCCGTCGAGTCCGTGACCGGGTGGGGCTGCCTATCATGGTCTACAATGTTCCCGTACTGACCGGTATTGAAATTACGCCGGAAGAGATCCAGATGCTTGCCGCCGAGGACGTGGTTCACGCCGTCAAGTGGTCCCACATGGAGATCGCCAGAGTGCAGGACACCCGGCTGCTTTGCGGGAAGGATTTCGCAATATTTGCCGGCATCGACATCACGGCGTTTGCCGCGCTGGCGATTGGTGCAGACGGTTGGATTGGCGGAATGCCGATGATCGCGCCAGCGCTGGCCGTCGAGCTTTGCCGGCTCCTGATTCAAGAGAAAAACCTGGAGGAAGCGCGAGCGCTCTGGATGCGCATCGTTCCGATTATCCGGCTCGAATACCGGGCCATGGGAACGAATGAAGCAAGTCCCCACTGGCTGGCTGTTTGCCGGGAGAGCGCGGCCCTTCGTGGCATACCTATTGGTGTTTCGCGGGCGCCGCTCAGCCCGGTGGATGCATCGGTGCGCGAAGAGCTTCGCGGGCTTCTCGTGGGGCTTGGGCAGCTGAAAAGCAATTAAGGCGGTTGCGCAATTACTGTGGTCTGTTAAGGTTCGCGCGGGCTGGTTTAATTGTTAGAAAACCAAAAAGCTGTTTGCCTTCGGTCTTACCGGTCTATACCGGTCTATACGGTCTATACCGATTGCGAAAACCGCTGTAGCGCGTCTCTGCCGCGAGTTTCCGGGATCCCGATACACGCTGTGCCTGGGAGCAATGTTTCCATGAAAATTACCAAGGTTGAAGTTTTTTTGACGGGTACGGCGTGGCGGAATTTCCTTTTCGTCAAGCTCACGACGGATGAAGGCCTCATCGGATGGGGTGACGGAACTCTCGAATGGAAAGAATCGGCCGTTCGGGATCTGATCCTCGATTTTGGCCGGCGATATGTCATCGGCATGAGTCCCTTCAACATCGAAGACCTCTGGTTCAAGCTATATCAGATCGAGCACAACACGGGTCCGATCATGTATGCCGCCATGGCCGGGATCGAGACCGCAATGTGGGACCTGGTCGGGAAAGCTTTGGGTCAACCGGTATACAACCTGGTCGGCGGGGCGGTTCGCAAGAAAGTCCAGGTCTACGCGAACGGGTGGTATGCCTTCCAGGGAGATCTCGTGAAGATTGCGGATCGAGCCCAGGAAGTAGTCGGCCGCGGTTACACGGCAATGAAGTTTGATCCCTTCGGTCCAGGCGGCCGGGAACTTTCCAGCGAAGAACTGAGAATGGCTTGCCGAATCGTAGAGGCCGTGCGCAATGCGGTAGGGGAGAAGATCGATTTGATGCTTGAGTTTCATGGGCGCTTCAGTCCGATCATGGCGCTCGAAGCCATTCGCGCGATGGTTCCGTACCGGCCACGCTGGTGCGAGGAGCCGATTCCGGCTCACAATCATGAGTCTATGGCACAGGTTGTCGCGGCCTCTCCCCTGCGCGTCGCCACGGGGGAGCATACCTATAGCCGGTTTGGATTTCTCGATCTGCTTTCCCGCAAGGGCGCGCATCTGATTCAGCCGGA
>JBARKD010000079.1:0-3826 GCA_049800615.1 Acidobacteriaceae bacterium
CGCCTGGTGGCGAGATGTGCGCTATGGAGCGCGCCAACTCCGCCGTAACCCTCTGTTTGCCGCGATCGCCATCGCGTCTTTCGCGCTGGGAATCGGCGCCAACAGCGTCATATTTTGTGCGGCGAAAGCGGTCCTGTTCGATACCTTGCCGGTCAGCGACCCGCATGAACTGCGTATGTTGACCTGGGTGAGCGGCCACGATCAGCCGGCATCCAGGGTGTGGGGCGATGTGTGGTCCAGTGATGGCGGCGCTGTTGCCGGCAACGTGTTCTCGTTTGCGGCGTACGAGGCGATGGCTCAGAATCGTGACGCCTTTCAAGGTATTGTCGCCTTCAAAGACGTCAAGATGACGGCGACGGTCGATGGGCTCCCGCAACTGACGGCAGTCGAGATGATAAGCGGGTCCGCTTTCAGTTTTCTCGGAGTAAAGCCGGTGTTGGGACGAACTCTGACTCGGCTGGACGATGCGGAACCCGGTAAAGGCACTGTGGCGTTGGTCAGTGAAGAGTTCTGGGCGATGCGGCTGGCGCGCTCTCAGTCCGTGCTGGGGCAGTCCATGGTGCTCAACGGAGTGCCGGTCACGATCGTGGGCGTCGTTCCTGCGCGGTTTGAGGGATTGCAGATGGGTAGCATCGCTCAGGTGTTTGTCCCGCTCACTATGCAACCTGTTCTTGCCCCACGCGCGCAACTTGGGGAGGGCGGCAGCCCATCGCTGCTGGGCAATCCGCAATCATGGTGGATCAATATCCTGGTTCGTCTGCGTCCGGACATGCCGGAGGCGCGCACCGAGGCCGCGCTGAATCTCAACCTTCGCCAGATTGCCGCCAAAACGTGGCCGGACGGGAAAGGCATGGATCAGTTCCGACTGCGGCTGGAACGGGGAGACCGGGGACTGGATTCTCTGCGAGGTGAGTTCGCTCAGGCCTCCTATCTTCTGTTGGCACTTGCCGGCCTGGTATTGCTGCTGGCCTGCGTAAATGTGGCCAATCTGGTGCTCGCGCGCGGGGCCAGCAGGAACAAGGAGATGGGCACCCGGGTCGCACTGGGAGCCGGCAGGGCGCAGCTTTTGCGCCAGGTGCTCACGGAAAGCCTGCTGCTTTCCACCCTAGGCGGAGCGGCTGGACTCGGGCTCGGATTTCTGGGCCGTCACGTCATTCCAAATCTGCTGGGGGGCAGGCAGACCATCATGGAGGCGCGCTTCGATTGGCGGGTTCTCGGCTTCACGGCTCTCATCTCCGTGGCCACGGGCATTCTCACCGGAATTCTTCCGGCACGGCAGGCGATGTTTCGCAATCTGCGCGGTTCCTTGCAAGGGAGTGGCCAGGGAAGCGGGCAAACCAGCAGCGCCAGCCGAATCGGTAAAGTGCTCGTCATCACACAAATCTCACTCTCCACCATGCTGCTGATCGGCGCCGGCCTTTTTGTGCGCACACTGGTGAATTTGAGACAGATGGCGCTTGGGTTCCGCGCCGATCACCTGCTGATGTTTACCATCGACCCACCGCGGACCCGCTACTCGGACGAGCAGATGACCAGGCTGTATGGACAACTGGAAGAGCGGCTTTCCGCGATCCCGGGTATTCGAGCAGTTTCCCTCAGCAATATAGCCATCGTAGGTGAGGGCTATTCGGGGACGGACATTCGTCTTCCGGGACGGGCCGGGGAGGAACAACGAGTACAGATCAATGGCGTCGGCGTCAATTTTTTCGCGACCATGGATATTCCCATCCTGCAGGGGCGAGGCTTTAGCGTGCACGACACGTCTCATTCGCCCACCGTGGCGGTGGTGAATCAAACCATGGCACGCAAGTTGTTTCCCGATCAGAATCCGCTCGGGCAAGTGTTTGAAGCGGACGAGGACGATGCCAAGGGGCCGATTCAGATTGTCGGGATTGCGGCGGATACTCGCTATGCCGATCTGCGCTCGGCAACGCCACCCCTCTTTTATCTGCCTTATCAGCAACAACCCAATGCCAGCCACATGGTCGTCGAGGTGCATACCGCAGGAGAACCGGGCGCTCTTGCGAGGGAGGTGCGGGACACGCTCGAGTCGCTGGATCCGGCGTTGCCCATGATCGATGTGCGGACAATGACAGAGCAGATCGCCGGCAGCCTGGCTCAGGAACGAATCCTTGCCCATTTGACGACGGGCTTCGGCCTGCTGGCGCTGGCGTTGGCCAGTATCGGTGTTTATGGAGTGATGGCCTACGCCGTTTCTCAGCGTACTCGCGAGATTGGCTTGCGCATGGCTCTGGGGGAAACGCCTCGGTCGGTTATCTGGCGCGTGATGCGCGAGGGTTTGGGCTTGCTGGGGACAGGACTGATCGCCGGTATTGCATTATCTCTCGCGCTCAGCCGTTTCATTGCGGCGCAATTGTTCGGGGTACGGGCCACGGACCTCCGGACCTACGTTGCCGCGATCGGACTTCTCAGCCTGGTTGCGTTGGTATCGAGCTTTGTCCCCGCGCGCCGCGCCAGCACGATCGATCCGCTAACGACCCTGCGCTATGAATGAAGTTACCCTCTAAACTTAGAGTGAGTTTACTTCGGTCATGGCCAAACTGAGCGCGGGTTTGCTGATGTATCGACTTCGAGGCGATCACGAACTGGAAGTCTTTCTGGTTCACCCGGGTGGTCCCTTCTGGGCCAAAAAAGACCTGGGAGCCTGGTCAATCTGCAAAGGAGAGTATGCCGAGGGTGAGCCGGCCCTCGAAGCGGCACGGCGGGAGTTTCAGGAGGAAACGGGTTTCGTGGCCGAAGGGAATTTTCTGGAACTGGGCACGGTGCGGCAGGCCGGCGGAAAATTGGTCTCAGCCTGGGCTTTTGCCGGCGATTGCGACCCCGGCAAACTGTTAAGCAATCGATGCACGATAGAGTGGCCGCCGCGTTCCGGGCGAATGATGGAGATTCCCGAGGTCGATCGCGGCGCCTGGTTTTCGATAACCGAGGCAGGTGAGCGCATTCTGAAGAGCCAGGCGGCTTTTCTTGACCGGCTCTCTGAGAAGTTGCGCTGACCGTATGCGTCTCTTCGTAGGCATTCCGCTCGCGGCAGCCGTGGTAGAAGAACTGGCAGCGGTTTCTCTGCGGCTGCAATCCAAGAGCGACGATCTGCGCTGGTCGACTCGCGAGTCCTGGCATATCACGCTGCAATTTCTGGGGAACACGCCGCAATACGAATGCATTGTGGCGCGGTTGCGCGAGCTGCGCTCAGCCCCGGTTGCTATTCAGATGGAGAGCGTGGGGTTCTTCGATCGCGCGGGAGTTTTCTTTGCAGGCGTTGCCCTGACGCCAGAATTGGCAGCATTGCAGCAGCGGGTTACCGGGGCAACGGAAGGGTGCGGGTTTGTTCCGGAAACACGTTCCTATCATCCTCACATCACGCTTGCGCGCAGCAAAAGCAAAGGAGCCCGAGCGCTGCGCGAGTTGAAGTCCAGGATTCAGCGCGATCCGAAGTTCAGCGGCTTCGTGGCAGAGGAATTCGTTCTCTATGAAAGCCATCTCCGGTCCGGTGGCTCGCAGTATGAAATCCGCGAGCGTTTTGCGCTCCAGGGGACATCATGAGCAAGCCATCGATGGAATGACGCTGCCTTAGACGTTGTCACCCCGAGCACGGAAGGTAAGGCGATCAACCAGGAAAGAAACTGCAGATCCCTCGGCTGCGCTCGGGATGACAAAGGGGAGGCTTGTGGCTTGGGTTGGGTTTAGCTGCCGTAAGGGCAAAACCGCAGTCGCTCGGCTGCGCTCGGGACGACAATTCTGTCCGCGGATGGAAGATATACCCTCGGCGGCTGAAGCCGGTCTTCTATTCGATTTGACGGCGGGGCTG
>JBARKD010000080.1:0-1635 GCA_049800615.1 Acidobacteriaceae bacterium
AGCCCACGCCGCGGGCGCCATTAGCAGACAGGAAGACAACACTAGATACATTGTGATTTTTTTCATGGTTTCCTTTCTTAGCGGGGAACCTCCGAGTCACTGCGACCGGAAGATCTCATTCAGATAGGCGCAAACCGAGGCACAGACCTATCACGCGGAGATCACTTTTCTTGAAACGATAGAAATCCAGTCCAGCGACCGCGCTCCGTGTGGTTCCCCGTCCACACGGGCGCGGCAAGTTCCTGCTGTTGAAGGAAACAAAGCTGGCTGCGCCTTCGCTGCAATGAGGCGTGGCTCAAATCACTCAGAGCCTGGTGAAAGGGAAAACGTTTGTTAGTTTCCCTCCGTGCCCTCCACGCGCACTCCAGTGCTGCCGATGTTCGCGGGCTGCAGGGCCCCCGCCATGTTTAGGGATGACACTACCGTGCGGAACTCACGTCCCTGATTTACAACCACGAGCTCCAGATCGATCCATGATCCGTCCGGATAATTAATGGTGGCGGTTCCGGTACAGTCGGAGTTGACTGCATACGTGCCAGTCTCGCCGGTTTCAAACCCAGTTGACGTCGGGGCGCCGCCAATCACGACGAAATCCTCTTGGGTGAAGGTTCCTTTTCCGTCGAAATTTGTCATGGCGACTCCGTTTTGAGGCAGCACGACGCCGGCGGCAGGCAGAATTTCGCCAGAGATGGTTTGGCCGTACATGCCTTTTAGCGAAGCGTTCGAGCAGGCCCCCGCGTGCGCAAGGCTTGCACCACCGAGGGTCAGGCATGCTACGGCGGCTGCTACGGTTTGTTTGCAGAACAAAGCTTTCATGTTTTTTCTCCTCGAAGATAAATTTTTCTGGGCCTTGAAGGCCTCAGTCGTCCCGTTCGACGGTCAGACTGCCGCAAGCCAGTACGATTGACAATGGCGCGCGTCTGATGATTCGCTGAGTTCTTTGTGACGCCGTAAATGGCTGAAACAAATGGTGATGTCTCTGTGGGAGCGAGTGCCTGTAGAATGTTTTCTTTTAAGCGAGTGGTGGCGACATGCCTGCGGACGTCGTGAAATTCGGAGATGGTCTCGAACTTGATCGCAACTCCTATGAACTGCGCCGCGCCGGCCGCGCCCTGAAGCTGGAGCGCATCCCGCTGGACATCTTGTTCCTGCTCGTCGAGCGTAGAGGACAACTCGTCACCCGAGAAGACATTATCGGAAAGATCTGGGGTAAGGATGTCTTCCTCGATACCGACAGCAGCATCAACGGGGCGATCCGCAAGGTTCGTCAAGCTCTAAGGGATGATCCCGAAAATCCAGTCTTCGTACAAACAGTAACGGGCAAAGGATATCGGTTTATTGCAGCGGTGATCGAGGTCGGTATTCCGGCGGAACAAGCTGGTGTCGGTGCGGGACCCGAATCCCCGAACACAATCCCTCAAGACGGAACTACCCCTCTTGCAACCGGTCCAAAGTTTCGCTCCGTTTGGACTTCCTGGCCGTGGGTCGGCTTGGTGGCAGCCTTGCTCATCGTGGTTCTCGTCGCCGCCATCTTTGAGCTCCGCCTACGAGCCCGATCGCAGTCTGCAGCTGCCCAACACCGAGTGATGCTGGCGGTGCTACCCTTCGCCAACCTGAGTAACGACCCGGAGCAGG
>JBARKD010000081.1:0-23144 GCA_049800615.1 Acidobacteriaceae bacterium
TTCTTATGCACGACCCCTTGCCGGCTCTCGCTGGTGTGGCCCTCGTGTTCTGCGGCATACCCTTTCGCAAATTTCTTCTTCCCCAACCCGCGGCGGTGCCGCTCACCTCGCAAAGGAGTTGATTCTCATGCCACACATCCAGCTTCCTGAAGGGCTACAGGGAATTCGCGCAGCCATGGCCTTTCGTCCGGAGACAGCCGGTCCACTCAACCAGCTTGCGGAGATCCTCCTGCACGCACCGAATTCGCTGGCGCCGGGCGAACGGGAGTTGATCGCCACCTACGTTTCCACGCTGAATGACTGTTACTTTTGCCAAACAGTTCACGGCGCCATTGCGGCCGCGCATCTCAGTGACGACGAGGAGCTGGTACGTCGCGTGAAGACCGACTTTCAGCATTCCGACATCTCTCAAAAATTGAAGGCGCTGCTGGTGATTGCCGGCAAAGTGCAAAAAGGCGGCAAGTACGTGACGGCGCGCGATGTGGAAGAGGCGCGCAAGGCCGGCGCCACCGACGTCGAGATCCATGACACAGTCCTGATCGCGGCTGCGTTCTGTATGTACAACCGCTATGTCGACGGACTTGCCACCTGGCAGCCGCGCGACGAGGAACTCTATCGCCAACGCGGTAAAAAGACAGCCCGGGAAGGTTATGTGGTCATGAGTCAGGAATATCTTCCCCAGCACTAGTGGGGTTTCACGATTGGGTCGGGTGTTGGGCCTGAGTGGTTCTTTCAAATGGGATGGTCAACTTCGGGAAGCTGAACCGGTATAGCCGTGCTGGGCCAGGCCGGCCGCGCGCTGACGGTAGAAGTCCGGATCGTCGGGAGTCCAGATGGCGAGACCGTCGACGTATCGGTTCATCATGCAGAAATTGGCCGCGATCAGCACGGTGTCGTGGATTTCAAGGTCAGTCGCGCCCTGCCGGCGGGCTTCGGCAATGTCTTCGGCGGTGACCTGCTTGCCGCCGAGTTGCACATGACCGGCGATGTTGAGGAGCGCTTTGAGCTTGGGAGAGATGGGAGCGGTGGAAGGATCGCATTTGATCTGCTGGACCAACTTCTCCTGTTCTTCTGTGGCGCCCAGATAATGGGCAGCCACGGCACCGTGGATGGTTTGGCAATAGCGGCAGTCGTTTTGAGCAGAGACGTAGGTTCCGATGAGTTCCCGCTCGGCCAGCGTAAGGGTGCTGGGGCCGCGCATGAGGATCTCGGCTAGTTCGCTCATGGGCGGGGCGACTTCGGGGCGAAAGAGCATCGGGCCTCGTGGGCCCGGTACTCCTTCGGGAAGTGTGATGTGTGGCATGGCAAATTCTCCTGGTGGGATGGTTTCTAGGCAGTGACCGTTTCCGGATGGGGCACGGGCTTCTGCGCTGGAGGGTTGACATAGCCTTCACGGGCCATGTGCGCGCCCATGGGAATATAAGCTTCCTGCTCCTGCGGAGCCCAGGTGGCAAGACCATCAACGTAGCGGTTGTACATGCAGAAAGCCGCGGAGATCAGGACTGTGTCGTGAATCTCGGTGTCCGTTGCGCCTTCCTTGCGGGCACGCGCGATGTCTTCGGTGGTGACGCGCTTGCCGCCTTGCTGGACGTGCCCGGCGATGTTGAGGAGCGCTTTGAGCTTCGCCGAAATAGGAGCAGACTCGAAGTCCCGTTTGATTTCCGAGATCAGCGCGAAATTGTTCGCGAGTTCCGACGGGCCGCCTAAGTGGTGTGCCGCGGCGGCGCCATGACTTGTCTGGCAGAAATGACAATCGTTCTGGTTGGACGTGTAGGTGGCGATGATTTCGCGGTCCGCGCTGGAGAGCGTGTTGGGTCCGCGCAGAAGGAATTCGGCCAGGGCGCGCATGGGCTTGGCTGTTTCCGGACGGAAGGCAAGTGGTCCGGTGATTCCTGGAAGTCCGTCTGGAAGCGTGATGTGGGGCATTGGATTCTCCTTCGCTACTAAGCAATCTCGACTGGTTTAGGTTCCGGGACGATGACGACGGCGATGGTTTGGCCTGTGCCGCTTTGCATCTTGTAACGAGGAAGCGCGAACATGAGCAGGCACGGGATCAGGGCGGGGAGGGCTAGCAGCTGGATGGTGATGGGCCGATAGGAGCCGATGCTGATCAGGCGGATGCCAGAAGAACGGCGAGGGCCTGCGCGGCGTTGTCTCCCCCAGGCCGTTGATCGGGTTTCCCGAAACCTTGAGCAGTGCAATCGTCTCGGGCCTGGGTTTGTAACTGCCTCGTTTCGGGCGTCGCGGATTGACCTGTTCCTGCGTGAGTCGCGCAGCCGTCTTAGAGGTTGACATCGTTTCTTCTCCAAAAGAGCTTTCTAAAACATGAACTTCAACGCAAACTGCACCTGGCGCGGAGACTCCGCCTCAAGAATATGGTTGAACGTCGGCGAACTGATGTCACTGTCGGGCAACCGGAAATTTGTGCGGTTCAGGACGTCAAACAACTCCGCGCGGAACTGCAACTGTTTTGATTCTGTCACCTTGAAATTCTTGAGCGCTGCGAAGTCCCAGTCGGCATAAGCGGGGCCGAGATTTACGTTGCGGCCTTCGGTGCCGAATTGGCCGGCGTTGGCTGTGGGATCAAGCCGCTGGAAAGCGCTGGTGTTGAGCCAAGCGCCCACCGAGCGCGGCCCCTTGTTCGGCTTGCCGATGAGATTGGGACGCTGCGCAGAGAATCCAGTGATCTCCGGCGCGCTGCCCTGTGCCGCAACGTCGTTTGAGTCGAAGACGGTGAACGGCGTGCCGCTCATCAGGGTGGCAATGCCATCCAGCTGCCATCCACCCAGTGCCCACTGGTACCAGTTCTGCCCCTGCGTCCAGAACGGAAGCTCCCACTCATAGCTTCCAACGAATCGGTTGCGCGCGTCGAACAGCGAAGGGCCACGCTCTGCTGCCAGATTGAAGGGATCCTGGGCGAGATCATTCTCGCCTGCGACCGGTTTCGCCGCCGATCCGGTGATGTTAAACGACGAAACGTCGTCAATCACCTTCGACCAGGTGTACGACAAAAGGAAGGACATACCGTGGTTTAACCGTTTGCGCATCGACGCTTCCATCGCGTTGTACGCCGAGTTGGCGATGCCCGCAATCTCGCCCGTCGAGGAAAACACGCAACTGCTCGGCGAATCGGCGAGCGTGCAGCCCGAATAAAGCCGCCGCTGATCGGCATTGCTCGAATTCGAAATCGGCTGGCCGTCCACGTATCCGGGAACGAAAACCGCTGGGTTGGCTTCAATAAAGCGTGGCAAGCGCGTGCCCTTGGTGCCGACGTATCCGATCTCAAACAGCCAATCGGACCCGAACGCTTGCTGCACATTCAAGTCCCAATCCTGGGTGTAAGGGAGTTTCAAGCTTGGCGACAGAGTCAGGTTCGTGAGTGAAGGGGAGAACGTCCCTGGGGCCGGAGGATTGCCATTGAACGGATCCGCGAAGTCCGGCAAGCTCACTTGCGGCGTTCCCAGGAAGGGAGGCGCGCTGATCGGCGCCTGCAAGGGGCCACCTTGGCCCGTGTAGTAAGGCTCATAGAAGATGCCGTACGCCGCAGTTACCAGCAACTTGCCATTACGGCTGGGGTCCCATGCAACGCCAAGGCGCGGAGCAAACGCTTTCATATCGGTGGGGATCAAGCCCGCGGGCACACCGCGATCGCCCGGATAGAGCAACCCCACCGGCGCATCCGGTAAAACCCGGGACTGCTTTCCCGGCTCAAACAACGACATTCGGTTGTGAATTTCGGTATAGGGTTCGGGTAACTCGTAACGCAGTCCGGCATTGACGGTGAAATGCGGCGTGACCTTATACGTGTCCTGCACATACCCGTTCGCATTGTTGCCGCGAATACCGCGCGAGAAATCGCCGATGCCTTGCAGGAAGACCACGGGCTGCCCTGTGAGGAAGCTGGCGAATGCATCGGTGATCGGGAACGGCGAGAATACGAAGAAGCCGTTGGTCGCGATCCCTTGCAGCACATTGATCTGCTGGCGCTCGTATCCGCCGCCGAATTTCAGCTCGTGCTTGCCGCGCACCCAGCTCAGCGCTCCCGACAAGTCGTAGACATCTTCATAGGTGTTGCGCGGGCCGGTGATCGGATCACCCACCTCGGTATAGCCGTTTACCTCGATAAATGGCGGTCCGGCAGCGATATCGAGACTCGGGGTGTAATTAAATCCAAGATCTGAGGGCGACTCATGGTTCTCACTCTCGCCGAAGAGGAACTTGTTACGGAGAAACGAGAATCGCGCAACAGCGATGACGGATGGCGAAAACGTGTGTGTTTCTTGCGCGACGAAGTTCTGTGCGCGCTGGTTTTCGCCGACCGGAAAGCCGGGCACACTGGCGCCGCCCGGCGATAGCGGATCCACCTGGGAGAGTTGGTTGAACATGTATCGAAAGGTCAGAGTGTCTCTCGGATCGAGGTAATGGTCGACCTTGATGCCGAACTGATCGGTGTTATTGCTGAAGGTTTGCGTTGTGGAGAACAGATTCGTGCCGACGTTAGGAAGCGGAAAGAAGGCCAGCAGGTTTTGTGAGACCGCGTTGAACTGAGCCTGCGGCACCTGGTTATTCGGATACGGCGCATTGGCAAAGACGTTGAAAAGCTGGTTCGCCGGATTGTTGCAGAAGCCCTGCGTGAAGCCCTCCGGGCAGAGTTCAGAGAAGTCCCCGGTACGCTGCTTTAACGACGGCACTGTGGTAAGAGCTGTCTCGCCCTGACGATTGCGGAAACCTTCATAGAAGCCGAAGACGAACGTCTTATCCTTTTTAATCGGCCCACCGGCCGCGGCGCCAAACTGGTTTTGTTTCAGCGGCTCCTTTGTCTGCGCGAAATAATTGTTGGCATCCAAATCGTCGTTGCGCAGGAACTCCCACAACGTCCCGTGGACCTGGTTCGAGCCCGAGCGCGTGATGATGTTCGTCGTCGATCCCAGCGCGTTTCCGAACTCGGCATTCGCGCTATGCGTGATGATGCGGAACTCACTGATCGCGTCGATCGGCGGCTTGAGAACGAATCCACCATCCACGCCGTTGACGTTGTTCGCGCCGTCGATGAGGAAGTTGTTGGATTCGGGTCGCTGGCCGTTGACGGCATAAGCCTGTCCATTGCGCAGCGATCCGCCCGCTTCGGCTATCCCAGGCGTCAAGGGAACAACCCCAGGCTGCAACAAGCCAAGTTGCGAGAAGTTGCGTCCGTTCAGCGGCAGATCCTCCAATTCGCGTTGCTCTACAACCTTGCCCATGCTGGTGACGGTCGGCTCAATCAACCCGGCATCGGCGCGCACCAGCACCTGTTGCTTTTCGGATCCGACCGCGAGATGTGGCGACACCGAAGCCGTCTCGTTCACGTTGAGCGTGATGCCATCCTGCACGTATTCCTCAAAGCCTTTCGCTGCGACATGCAGGCGGTAGTGTCCGACCGGAAGTTCCAGAAGAACGTAGTTACCGTTGCGATCGGTGGTCGTCGTGCGCGACAGAGCCGTTTCCGCCTGCTGTGCTGTTACCTCGGCGCCCAAAATGACAGCGCCGCTTGGGTCTGTCACGGTTCCGCGAAAGTTCCCCGTGATCTGCTGGGCAAAGGAATTGAGGCAAGCAAGCACTACAAAGGCCAGCACATTGCGAACGATGTTCATGTTGTTTTCGAGTCTCCGGAAAGATTTGGCACGACAAACAGAGTGGCCGGTACTTCGCGTGACACCGTGTTGAAATGGATCGCAATGACATGCGCTCCAGAGGACGGGCCGCATCGTCAAGGCTCCGTAAATCACAGAATTGTGGCGGGGAACGCCAGCAGCGGGGGTCCGCTCACATTCAGGGGAAGAAAGCGCTCTGCCGGCTGCATGGATGAACAGTAATGGTTGAGCTAAAGATTGTCCTGCACCTGTCGATGGATAGCTAACCCAATCCTTCGGTGGAGTTTCCCCAATTGGCCAATGCACGATTGCGCAGGACTCTGCGGGGTCACGCTGGGACACCAGAGGCGGGATCGCCTCCGGCGCCAGACCGATCGCAACAGGGCCCGCTTAGTTCTACTGAGGACAACGGAATCCAGAAGCGAGGAAATCATTCACGCGCTTCGGAGCGCAGCCATGGAACCTCTGACCGCGGGAGCCTCGTGGACGGATGTCCCCGCGCGGCGCGGCCTTCTGGTGAATTTGGTCGGATGGGCGGGATTTCGTAGGAGAAGCTTGAGGAGTTGCTCAAGAGCTACAACAAGAACGCCCTCATAATGGCGGCAATCCATGCAGGCGAATCGATCGAGGCGTCAGTCCAAACGGGTAAGTCGAGGTGTAGCGCGGTGGCTTAGGTTCAGCCTGGCTGTTGACGACTCTTTCGTCCGCGACTTGAGCCGAACCAAGCCAAACTTCGAGTACAGAACGTCCTGGGAGAACTGTTGAGTTCCTCGCCTTACGAAACCGTGAGTCATTTCTTTACGATGTGCTGCACCAACCCGCCGGCATATTTACCAGCTTGCGACGGCCCATCCAGGCTTGGATAGCACCCTGTCATCCAGCCTTCTGACCGAAATCCGTTTGAGCTGTTTGCATCGGGGACGCGGCTACCTTTTCGTAGCGCACAATCACCGACGATCCGAACAGCCGCAGAGGCGATTTTTCCATTGCTCGCATGAGCGGGAACAGCGGCTGCGCGATTTTCTGTATTTGCTTATGGAGCCTACTGCCGCCGCCACCGTGCTCGAAGGTCGGCCAAATGTATGAGAAAGTGCATCGCCGAAAGCCCAGCGGGACAAAAAGCCTGTCGAGCGATCTGACTGTGAAGACGCGGGCGGCGCCAACTTTCGAATGTAGCCAGGGAAACCATGTCACCAATGGAATCCGTGAGAAGTGTCGACCGAAGATCTCTCCCCCATGACCCTCAACCGGATACCATCGATTCGGCACAGTGATAATTAATTCTCCACCTTGGCGGAGGACGCGAGCAGCCTCCATTGCGACACCAGCTAGATCCGAAACGTGCTCAAGAGTCTCGATGGTAATAATCGCATCGAAATACCCAGTCGGAAACGGCAGCTCAGCGGCGTCGACGACATGTGCTCTGAAGTTGGGTGGTGCGCTTCTTCCAAAGGCGGCGACACAATCGGCATTTACGTCCACCCCATGGACCTCCTCAAATTGCTTTCCAAGGGGTACTGTGAAAAAGCCGGTACCGCAGCCGATATCGAGCAGCCTCCTGCCCGAACCCTTTGGGTGAACGCGGTCAATTCCCGAAATCACTGTGCTGAAAGTTTTCTGACAAGTGGGACCCGACCGGTCCCAGCCGACAACGGGTATCATCGTGCTCACCTCGGCTCGTAGATATAAGCTCGATTCGGTCCTAAATAGAAGGACCGGAGTCTTACAACGGAAGGGCCCAGTCAACAGTCAACGAATTTACTTGGATGGTGATCGCAAGTTCTTAGCTGCTTAGCTCACTAACAGCTTGCAGGATGGCGCGCTTTTCGGATTCCCTGATTCGCTTTACCCTGCAGCCAACAACAAATTGAGCGGATTGATTCCATAGACTTACGTGATATATCGCACCGTCATGTATATAAAATTCGTGCTGAATTCCGGTTGCCTGATCGGTACTGCTGACCCTCCAACCCTTTGACAGTGTTCTGGCTTCGATCTTAAAACCGCCGAAAGCAGAAATCGTAAGCGACCCGTTTGCTATTGGGCTCAATTCGTTAGATGCGCCGCCTGGTGATTGTGCATCTTGCGGCGCCAGGGGCTCCCGAGATCTTTCCCAAAAATTCTTTAAACGATCCCGTACGCCCGTGGCGTTGGAACCCAGAGCCTGTCCTTCAAAGAGCGGCGGATTTCTGGCGGCCATAGTTCACCCGTACAATGATCTGACATGGGGGCCCTTGGGGACACGCTTACGTCACAGCGTCAGACGCTTTGTGGGGGGGATTCTCAGATGCTAGAGCGAATAAATGACGATGTCAACCAGGTTTTATTATACTGTTTATAGTTACTTATCGCTTGTACAGTGGCAGGGAATACTGGCCGTTCAACTCACTGATTATCAACACGGCAACCGACCTGAGCTCCGGCTTGTCGCTCGCACGGTCGGCAGTTCTTGCAGCCGCGGCAGTCTTCTTGGCGTTCGACCAGAGCGGTTCTGATCACGCATTTATCTGCGCGTAATAAATCCGCTCAGGAAATCCGCTCAGGACGGCGTCGCAATTTGCTGGAACTGGTCTCATACAATAGACAAATTTCGGAGAGGCCGCGCATGAGACCCGCCCTCGAAGCGGGGCTCAGGGTCCGATCAGAAGCCCCAGACCCATATATGAGACCCATATATGAGACAAGTTCTAGTCACACGAGTTAGCGCTCGTTGCGCGCGCGTGCCTGCTTTCCTCCATCTCACTTCAGCTTGCTTGCGGGATTCTTATGAATTGTCTACAGTGCTTCTGATCTGCGCGCCGGATCCGGGCTCGCACGCTGCACCCGGCATCAAGAAGCTCGCCCAAGGGAGTTTGTCCATGAAGGTATACCAGCGTAGGTATTTGCAGGGGCTCCGGTTCCGCTCCCTGATCATCGCGTATTGCTGCCTGCTGCTTCCGTTTGCGCGGCAAGCCGCCGCTCAAACTGACTTAACCGGCTACTGGGTCCTCCACGTCGACAACGGGGATGGCACCGTGCGCGATACGTTCTTTCAAATGAACCAGGACGGAGAGACCATCACCGGGACCCTCTTCGGACGCGGTCCACATGGAACGCCGATCACTGGAACCTTCAAGGACGGCGAGCTGAAATTCAAAACGGTTCCTCCGCCTCCGCCGGCTGTGGCGCGTCCTGGTTTCATACCCCGGACGATTTTGTATCAGGGCGCCTATCAGGAAGGAAAGCTCTCCCTGCAAACGGAAAATTTCCATCATGAGATTCTTCACGGTGTTGCTGAGAAAACCACCCGTGAAGCCGCTCAGCCGCCGGCCAGGCTGCCGCTGCCCGCTTTGCGCGATCTGCCGGACAATGGCTTGGTGAGAACGCCGCCTATGGGATGGAACAGCTGGAATAAATTCGCCGGAAAAGTGGACGATGCCGCGGTGCGTTCGATGGCCGATGCCATGGTCTCGAGCGGCATGAGCAAATTAGGGTATCTCTACATCAATATCGATGACACTTGGGAAGGCAGCCGGGATGCCGCCGGGAATATCATTCCCAATCGAAAATTCCCGGACATGAAGGCCCTGGCCGACTACGTGCATTCCAGAGGATTGAAGATCGGCATCTATTCTTCGCCCGGACCCAAGACCTGCGCTGGTTATCTCGGGAGCTTTGGACACGAAGTTCAGGATGCCAATACCTTCGCGTCCTGGGGAATCGACTATATCAAGTACGACCTGTGCAGCGCCCGCGACATCTACGGCTCGACCCAGGATGATCTGCAAGGGCTCTATCAGAAGATGGGAGAGGCCCTCGAAAACACCCATCGGCCAATCGTCTACAGTCTTTGTCAATACGGCCAGGCCGATGTGTGGAAGTGGGGCGCGAAGACGAGCGGGAACCTGTGGCGCACTACCGGAGATATCCGTGACGAATGGTCTTCGATGGACACCATCGGCTTTAGCCAGATCGCCATCGCTTCTTACGCCAAGCCAGGGCAATGGAACGACCCGGATATGCTGGAGGTTGGCAACGGTGGCATGACCACGGACGAATACCGCACCCACATGAGTCTCTGGTCGATGCTGGCCGCACCCCTCATTGCAGGTAATGACCTGCGCAGCATGAGCGACGATACCAAGTCGATTCTGATGAATACCGATGTGATTGCCATTGACCAGGACACAGCCGTGAAGCCGGTGCAAATACTCGCTGACCAGGGCAAGGTCGAAATCCTGGAGCGGCCATTACACGATGGGTCGATGGCGGTAGGAATCTTCAATCGCGGCGACGACGCCGCGGACGGAACTGTTTCCTGGGCTAGTTTGAAGTTGCCGGGAAAGAACCTAGTGGTTCGCGACCTATGGAGACATGAACCCGTGGCCGTCAAGGGCGACAGCTACCGCGCCACCATTCCACCGCATGGTGTGGTCTTACTGAAAGTTTCGACGGCGCACAAGTAGTCACTCGAATAGGTAATCGGCCGCGGAAGCAATCGATAAACCTGGAGGGCGATCCACGTCCTCCCGCCCCTATCCCCCGCGCTCGAGTACGCGACCCTTCGCCGGGTTCCTGTATGTTGGTAGTCCTGGAGAGCTTTCTGGGTGAGGATCGGGTTCATTCTCTGTGCGCTATTTTTGACCGTAGCTGTCATTTTCGCGTCGACTGGACCACCGCAAGCTCCTCGCACAAACCACTACATCGATTCCCGTAGCTGCGCGAGCTGCCATAGCCAGATTTACGAAAGCTATCGACGAACCAGTATGGGCCAATCCTTGTTTGCGCCCACGCCCGAGAACACCGTAGAGGATTACAAAGACAAGAACACCTTCTATCACGCCACGTCCGATACGCATTATTCGATGATTGTTCGCGATGGCGTCTTCTACCAGCGGCGCTGGCAAACCGGCTTTGACGCCCGCGACACCAATATCGAAGAAATGCGGATCGACTATGTGATCGGAGCCGGCGATCATGCGCGATCCTACCTCCATCGTACCGATCTTGGAACGCTGATCGAACTTCCTTTGGGCTGGTATTCCGAGCGCGGAGGATATTGGGCAATGAGTCCCGGTTTCGATTCTCATCATCCGCAGACTCGCCGCCTGGTCTCCTATGAATGCATGTTTTGCCACAATGGATATCCGCAAAATCCAACCCCAAACCAGGCGCGAAATCCGGTGCCTGTTTTCTCCGGTAAGCTGCCGCAAGGAATTGATTGTCAGCGTTGCCATGGACCAGGCGAACTTCACGAGCGCACCGCGCAAACTCCAGGAGCCAGACCGGCCGACATCATCGCCACCATCGTCAATCCTGCACGGCTGAATCCCAAGCTACAGATGGAAGCCTGCATGCAATGCCATCTGGAGCCTACCAGTGGCCGTATCCCTTCCTTGATGCGGAAATGCAACCGCGCGCCCTATTCCTACATTCCTGGCCAGCCCTTAGAGGACTTCCTCCTCTACTTCGACTATCCGGCCGGCCAGGGCTATGATGACAAGTTTGAAATTGCCGGCGCCGCCTATCGCCTGCGCAAGTCCCGCTGCTTTGTGGAGAGCAAAGGCGCGATGACGTGCCTGACCTGTCACGATCCGCATCAGAGCTTACCCACCGGGGATGCCGGTGATAAATATTTTTCCGCCAAATGTCTTCGCTGCCACCAGCCCGCGCTCGGCGCCCTGATCGCAGCCGGCAAGCACACCAACGATGCCAGGTGCATTACGTGCCACATGCCGGAACGGAGAACGGACGACGTTGTGCATGCGGTCGTCACCGACCACTTTATCCAGCGGCGGATTCCAACCCGGGACCTGCTCGCAGAACTTCCGGAACGCCATCTGACCGACGCGGAAGACTACCATGGCGAAGTAGTTCCCTACTATCCGTCGCCTCTACCGCCTATCGGTGAGAATCCGCTCTATCAGGCGGTGGCTCAGGTCGCACTGCAGAATAATCTGAAGCAGGGCCTGGCGGATCTAAGCCGGGAAATCAGCCGGCGTCCTCCGCCCGAGATGGAGTTCTACACCGCGCTGGGAGATGCTTACCGCAATAGCGGAGACGCTAAACACGCGGCGGCCGCATTCCACCAGGCAGTTCTGCGTGGCGCCGATTCCGTCACCGCCCTGCAATCGTTGGCGGGAGCCTACAAGGCATTGGGAGAAGTGCAGCGTAGTGAAGAGACCCTGAACCGCGCGCTGCACATCGCCCCTTCTGACGCAAGCATTTGGTTCCAATACGGCATGCTCGATGCCGGCCTCGGCAAAGAGAATAGCGCAATCGAGAAAGTGCAGAAGGCGGTAGCCCTCAATCCTGATCTGCCCGAAGCCTATACCAGCCTGGCGGGCCTCCTGTTGGCAACCGGGCAACTGGATCCCGCGGAAGCCGCCGTGCGCAATGCACTGAATGTCGACCCCTATGACGCGGCCGCCTATAACGCGGCCGGCCGCGTGTTCGCCGGCAAGGGGCAAACGGCTGAGGCGCTTTTTGATTTTGCAAAGGCAGCGCGCCTTCGTCCTGGTCACGGACCGTACAACTATGACTATGCGCTCATGCTGGTCCATGTGAACCGCTTCGACGAAGCCCAGGTATCTGCGCAGGCTGCGGTTCAAGGTGATCCCGGCTTTGCCGCCGGCCACGAATTGCTGGGCTCTCTGCTGGCGCGAAAATCGCAGTTGGCAGAAGCGGCCAGTGAGTATCGCAGAGCGGTGGAAATTCAGCCCGATTTCAGCAGGGCTCAATTGGACCTGGGTCTCCTCTTGGTCGCGCAAGGAGACTTGGCCGGTGCCTCCGAACACCTGCGTAAAGCAGCGCAGGGTAAGGATCCGCAAGTCGCGCAACGCGCTGCGCAAGCCCTCGAGCGCATTGGCAAACAATAGAAACGATGACGGAATGTTTTCAACCGCTTAAGGTTTGAGAGTTTTCCTGATTGCGGCCTAGTTCATTACGGAACTAGCTCGCAAATTGCCCTTGACAGCTGTTTAGTGGCAAGTATATCAACGTCCCCGAGGCTGACGTTCAGGGCCCTGAGTTCAATTAATCAAATCCGATAACTTAGCATTCGATTAAGTAAGCGGCATGCCAGTGTAGTTCATTGTGGAACTAATAGAGGCGAGGTGAACGCAGATGCAATTACAAGAGTTAGATCGGAATCGCGCGTCGTCAATCCAATCACGTCAACCTGGCAGCTTCAGATCGCTGGTATGGGTGTGTGCCGCGCTCTTTTGTTTGCCGGCATTTCTCGTAGTGCGGGCAAACGCGCAGACACTGTATGGCTCGGTCGTCGGTACGGTTACAGATAACACCGGGGCAGCGGTTCCGGGCGCGAATGTAGTCATCACCGAAACGCAAACCAACGAGGTACGAACGGTTTCAACAGACAATGGCGGAGTCTATACCGTCTCCACCGTACCCGCGGGCAACTACCAGGTCAATATCACCAAGGAAGGGTTTCAGGGATACAAGACGACCGGTATTGACGTCACCGCGAATAACGTAGTGCGTGTCGATGCCCAGCTTCAAGTCGGGACTGTTTCGCAAACCGTTGAAGTGCAAAGCGCGGTCGCCGCCCAACTGCAGACGGATACGGCGGATGTGCATACCGAACTCTCCTCGCACCTCCTCGAAACCGTCCCCCAGGCCACAAGAACTTACCAGGGCGTTTTCAACCTGGTTCCTGGAATGGTGCCCCCTGGCGGGCAGCTCTCTGGGGGTACCAACAACCCCTCCAAGTCGATGCAGTTCGCCGCCAACGGAACCGCTGTCCAGGGCCCCAACGTCCGCATTGAAGGTGTCAGTGCGACCAATCCATGGGTCCAGCAGTACACCAGCTTTGTCCCCTCCACCGAAGCCATCCAAAGCGTCAACATCGTCACCAACAGCCCGGACGCCGAACAGGGACTCTCCGGCGGCCCCTCCGTAACTGTGCAGCTCCGTAGCGGATCCAATGGAATTCATGGAGCCTTTTACTGGAGCAACATTAACAACGCCACCGAATCGCGCACTTTTATTCAGCTGCCTACGGCAAAGCCGGCCCACCTGGTTGACAACGACACGGGCGGCTGGGTGAGCGGTCCCATCATTAGGGACAAACTATTTTATTTTGCCGGTTATGAAGGAGACTACATTCACCAGGGCTATACCGGGACTATTTCTGTCCCCACTGCGCAAATGCTGTCCGGTGATTTGTCGGGGTCTCCGAACCCTATCTACGATCCTGCAACCGGCAACGCGAACGGCACAGGCAAGACGCAATTTCCTGGAAACAAAATTCCCCAGGATCGAATCAGTTCGGTCGCCAAGATCATGATTCCCTATGTTCCGGCCCCCAACCTTCCGGGAGTCCAGAATAATTTCTCCGTTGTCCAGGCGACCGTCTACAACCTGCACAAGATCGATACCAAAATCGACTACCAGATCTCGCCCAAGTTGAGAGTTTCGGGACGCTACGGGTATCAGCCTTATTTCAATCAGCAAAATCCGTTCTTTGGTCAGTTTCTTGGCGGGTCAAGCGGCGGCTGGCCGGCCTTCAGCTCCAATGGCGCAGGAAACTATCTGCAGAACGGCGCCACGCTTGCCATCTCAGGCTCCGTCACCTATGTCTTCAGTCCAAGCCTGATCGTCGACGGTACCTTCGGTGTTACCCAACCGCACCAACTGCTGTTCCCAACTATGACGGATGTCAAGGTCGGGTTAGATACGCTGGGGATTCCCGGTACCAACATTGGCGCTCTTCCCTGGTCGGGCGGTATGCCTGACTTTGATATTGCAGGCTACCCTTCCTCCACCGGTACAACCTTCGGTTACTCCTATCCTCCCCTCGAATATAAAGACCCGGTATTTGAATATGTCGCGAACGTAACCAAGATCAAGGGCTCGCACAATATCCGCATCGGCGAAGACATTGTCCGCCTGCACATGAATCACAAGGAAGTGCGCAACACGGTCTTTCAATTTACTGGTGGTGTCACCAGCATCTCCGGAGGGGCTTCGCCAGGCCCTTATAACGGAGTGGCGGATTACCTGCTTGGCCTGCCCCAGACTACCAACGTCTGGTTCCAGCCTGAGCAGCCCTACATTACCCTTCGCGAATATGATTTCTCGGTCTATGCACGCGATCAGTGGCAGGCAACCCACAAGCTGACCATCAACTACGGCCTCCGTTGGGAATACTTCCCCGTGCCGACGACCGCCGATCGCGGTATCCAATACAACAATCTACTAAGCAACATCAACAATCCGACGATGGAGCTTTGCGGGGTTGGTGGGAATTCCGGCAATTGCGGCATTTCGGTTTCGAAAGCGCTGTTTGCTCCGAGTGTCGGAGTTGCCTACCGCCTGGATGACAACACGGTCATACGTGCGGGCTATGCTTTGTCGCCAACCCAGGTCGAAATGGGCAACTCTGGGACGCAGGCATTCCCGGCCACGGTGGAGGGTGTCTATAACGGGACCAACGCCTATCTGCCCGCAAGTACCACGCTGGCTGCCGGCTTTCCCACCATCCCTACCCCCGTGCCGGACAGCCACGGGAACGTTGCCATTCCCTTCGGAGCGGGCAACGTGAATACTTTGCCGAAAAATTTTCGCCGGGGCTATATACAGTCCTACAACCTGAATGTGCAGCGGAGTTTCGCCGGGTTTGTCGCTCAGATTGGTTATGTCGGCACCCACGTGGTCAATCAGGACGGAACGGTGAATTGGAATTACGCCACCATCGGCGGCGGTACAGCCACCCTCCCTTTGAACCAATATGGAATCACCGGCGCAATTACTGCCTTTGAGCCCGCAAACTGGGATAGATACAACGCGCTGCAAGCTACTCTGGCCAGGAGGCTGACCAATGGCCTCTCCATGCAACTGGCTTATACCTACTCAAAGGATATGCAGGGAGGAGCAACGGCTGCGCTGCCTTCGGGAGGCGCCGGGATTGAGATCCCCCAATACTATTACCGCAATACTTCGGTCACCCCGGTAGATCGCACGCATAATTTCATCGTGACGTCGCTGTATCAACTGCCTTTCGGCAGGAACAAACCGTTTGTGCAAAGCGGAATCGGCGGCGCAATTCTCGGAGGCTGGAGCCTGAACGGAACTTTCTCCCATCTCTCTGGCTTGCCGTTCTATGTGACCGCCGCCAATTCCTCCTGCAATTGTCCTAATGCCATCAGCAGCCAGTTGGCGAATCAGGTCAAGCCGGCGGTCAAAAAGGGCTCAGCCCCGCATACGTTCGGCGATAGTACTTCCTGGTTCGACCCGACAGCGTTCGCCCCCGTCACTACCGCCAGTTTCGGGAACAGCAGCTTTAATAGCCTGCGCGGACCTGGAGCGACGGATTTTGATGCCAGCGTTTTTCGCGACTTTCACGTCTGGGAACGGCTAAACGTACAATTCCGCGCGGAAGGCTTCAATGTGACCAACACACCGCATTTCGCGAATCCCAACAACAATGTTTCGAACGCCGCCTTTTCGAACGGAAATATCACCTCGTTGAATACATATAGCCAGATCACGAACGTTACTCCGCTCGGACGTCTTCTCGACGCGAGATACTTCCGTTTCGGGGTGCGTTTCACGTTCTAGCTTGCGTGCCGGAAGCCGGCGGCAGCTTCACTTTTAGACGAGTATTTCCTGGCTTGTTCGACCCCGGCCTCCGTTCGGTTTGCCCAGCGGGGGCCCAGCACGCGCATCCGTCCTGCCGTTGCGCAATACGCGCATTTGGCCAAGAGTTCACAGGGGAACGAACCGGGAAACATGTTCTTGACACTATTTAATCCTGAAGTATATCTATTGATCGCGTAGTGGCCACTGGGCCGTTGCTCGATCGCGTCCTGTGCAGTTCATTACGGAACTAGAACGACCGTCCGCCCATAAGGTTAAAAATGTTCAGACGTCGTTGCCATGCAGTTGCGTTTTGTTTACCTTCCACGTGGCTTCTCCTGGGCGTTGTCGCTGCCGCGCAGTCCGGAACTTCTCCCTTGAGCGCCCCCCAACTGAATGGCCCCAGCTTCATTCCCGATACAAAATTTCAAGGCTCTGCTCTCAGTGGATGGCACACCCTGGGGCAAGCAACTTGGCATGCTGAGAATGGCGAGCTCGTCGGTAGTGGCGGAGCGTCCGGAGGGTGGTTGATTCTCGATCACTCCTATCAGGACACCGGCTTCTATGCGGCGTTCAAGTGTGATGGTGCGTGCGATACCGGGGTCCTTCTTCGCATGACCAAGACCGCGGAGGGTATGACGGGCGCCTACGTTTCGGTGAAAGCACACAACTTGGAAGCCGAAAATGTGACCCTCGGCGCCGCCGGAGAAATCATCGAGCGCGAACACTTGCGCGCGGCCGTCGGGCAAGTACGCTTCGCTCTTCCTGAAGCGGATCCCACCGCTCTGCCTTACTCAGTCAGAACGCCGGCACAGGAAATGGCTCCGGGAGTGACGCTGCCCGTTACGCGTCCTCACCCCGGGATACGTGACGGACAGTGGAATGAGTTGGAAATCCTGCTCGATGCAAACATCATGCGCGGCCGTTTGAACGATACCGGCCCCGGCTTTAGCGCTGCGACTGCCAATGACGACATGAGTGCCTATGGGCCAATCGCCCTCTACGTAGGTAAAAACACCGAAGTGCGCTTTAAGGATGTTTCCTATAAAGACCTGGCGCTCAGAATACAACCCGTGGAAAAAGTGGGCAGCCGCTTTCGCAAGCAATCGCTCACGCCCTTCTATTACAACTGGACGGCGGTCGCTTCCGACTTCAATCACGATGGCAAGCTGGACCTGATCTCCGGAGCCTATCTTTACTTTGGTCCGGATTTCACCAGGTCGCGAGAGATTTATCCGGCACGCACCTTTAACCCCTCGACCGAGTACTCAACCTGGGATCAGCACAGCTACGACTTCACGGGCGACGGCTGGGACGATGTGATCGCGACCTACCTGGGTGTCGGCGCCGTGCTCTATGTAAATCCCGCTGGAGAATCCCGGCGTTGGAAGCAGTACCATGTTTTGCCAACCATGCAGAGCGAGTACTCCATCCTGAAAGACGTGGACGGAGACGGCAAGCCGGAATTGGTGTATGCCGCCGACGGATACATGCGCTATGCCAAGCCGGATCCAGCCGATCCAACCAAACCATGGATCGTGCACACCATCTCCGAGAAGGGCACGGGTGTAGCTCACGGCATCGGGGTAGGCGACATTAACGGCGACGGGCGACCCGACATTGTGAACTCCTACGGATGGTGGGAGGCTCCTCCTCCGGGCAGCGGCGACACACTATGGAAATACCATCCCCAGGCCTTCGGCCGATGGGGACCGGTAACCTATGGCGGCGGCGAAATTGGAATCTATGACGTCAACGGAGATGGGCTCAATGACGTTGTCGCCTCGCTCGATGCGCACGGATTCGGCCTCGCCTGGTTCGAGCAAAAAAGAGCCGGCAACGGTGACATTTCCTTCGTCGAACACATGGTGATGGATAACTACAACACCGAAAATGCCGGAGGCGTCACCTTTGCCGAGATTCACGGAACCGCCATTGCCGACGTCGATGGAGACGGCATTCCCGACTTCATTGCCGGCAAACGGCAGTTCTCTCACAAAGACGATTTATTGGACCCGGATGCCTACAGTCCCCCTTACCTCTACTGGTACAAGACCGTGCGCGACCCCAAGGCGCCCGGTGGGGCGAGGTTGGTTCCCGAGTTGATTGACAACGATTCGGGCGCCGGCGATAACCTGCTCGCGGTTGATCTGAATGGCGACGGTGCGATTGATATCGTGGCCGCCACCAAACGCGGCCTCTATATCTATTGGGGCACCCCGGCAAAGGCCACCAAATGAAGACTGAGGCAAGGCGATCCAAGCTGGCCCTCGGCTTTCTTTTTTCAGGCTTATTGTTGGGCAGCATCGCGCAGGCCCAATCCGCATCTACGATCGCATCTACGGCGCCCGGCAACGCAGACTTGCGCGGCCCCAGTTTTGTGCCGGATGCAAAATTCGCAAGCTCCCAGCTGACCGGCTGGCACACCCTGGGCCGCGCCCAATGGTCTGCGGAAAACGGAGAGATCATTGGCAAGGGAGCAGCCGGCAGTGGTTGGCTCGTGCTGGATCATTCCTATCAGGACACGGGTTTCTACGCGGCTTTTCGCTGCACCGGCGGTTGCGACACCGGCGTGCTTCTGCGCACGGAGAAGACAACCGACGGCATGACGGGAACCTACCTGTCAGTCAAGGGCTCCGCATTTGCTGCGGAAAGCCTGACCCTCGATGCCGCCGGAGAGGTCGTCGAGCGCACCAGGCTGAGAGATGCGTCAGGCATGATTCGTTTTGCTCCCCCGCCCAACGACCCAACGAAGCTGCCACCGCCAGTGCGCGTCTTTACCCCCTCTGTGCCGGTTTTACCCATCAAGCACGCGGGATCCCCTTTTCGCGAAGGGGAATGGAATGAGATGGAGGCACTGCTCGAGGCCAATCTCATGCGCGGCTACCTGAATGACAGCGATCGCACATTGAGCGTGGCCACCGATCAGGATGATATGGACTCCTACGGAGCCATCGCCCTCTTCGTCGGCAAGGGCTCCGAGGTGCGCTTCAAAGATGTTTCGTATAAAGATCTCGCCATCCGCGTGCAGCCGGAGGAAGAAGTCGGCAGTCATTTCCGCAAACAACGTCTCAGCCCCTTCTATTACAACTGGTCGGCAGTCGCGGCTGATTTCAATCGTGACGGCAAGATGGATGTGCTTTCCGGCCCTTATCTATACTACGGCCCGGACTTCACAAAATTTAGAGAGATCTATCCCGCCCAAACCGTTAACCCATCGACCGAATACGCCACCTGGGTGCAGCATGCCTATGACTTCACCGGCGATGGCTTTCCCGATATCGTAGCCACCAACTTGGGCGAGAGCGGCGGGGCTTTCTTGTTCGTGAATCCGGGCACGGAGGCCCGGCGGTGGGACCGCTATAAAGTAGTTCCCTCCATGCAAAGTGAAGACTCGTTGCTCGTCGACGTGGATGGAGACGGAAAACCGGAGCTGGTCTACGTTGCCGACCAATCTATGCGCTATGCCAAGCCGGACCCCGCCGACCCAACTAAACCATGGATCGTGCACACGATCTCTGAAAAGGGTCCATGGCCGGCTCACGGCATCGGCGCGGGCGATATCAACGGCGATGGACGAATGGATATTGTCGGCGCCGACGGATGGTGGGAACAGCCGGCCCCGGGGAATGGCGAGCAGACGTGGAAGTACCATCCCCAGGCCTTTGGCCGTTGGACGAGGATCGCTCCAGGAGGAGCGACCATCGGCGTTTACGACGTCAATGGAGACGGGCTGAATGATGTGGTAACCAGTCTGGAGGCCCATGCTTTCGGTCTGGCATGGTATGAACAGAAGCGCTCCAGTAGCGGCGAGATCTCCTTCGTCGAACACCTGGTGATGGACGACTACAACACCCAGAATTCCGGTGGCGTTACCTTCTCGGAGTTGCATGGCGCCGCGGTCGCCGATGTCGATGGCGATGGCATTCCCGATTTCATCGTGGGTAAGAGGCAATGGTCTCACAATGACGACCTGCTCGATCCGGATGCTTATGGAACTCCCTACCTCTATTGGTACAAAACAGTTCGCGATCCCAAGGCGCCCGGAGGCGCCAGGTTGGTACCGGAATTGGTTCACAACAGCTCGGGCGCGGGATCGGATGTATTAGCAACAGATCTGAACGGCGACGGCGTGATTGATATCGTCACTGCGACGAAACGTGGCCTTTACATATTCTGGGGACAGCCCGGTTCCGCAAAAGCCGGCAAGTGACTTTGCCATGCGTACATAGGAGCAATCTGCGTCTGCTTGTCAGCTTAAAATCCTCCCCTTTGAGAGATCAGGGCCTGGTCACGCACTTGTTCCCGAAACTCGGAAGTAAGAAAGACGACCCGGATTTCCTGTCACGCCGCACCGGACAAAAGAAAGGTGCATGGAACTCGCCGGCGCCACGGGCCCCTACAGGAAATCCGGGGTTCGGCGTAAGGGGAAGGAGCCTTTGAACTCAAAAATCGAATCTGACCGTCATTCTCGACGACGCATCTCACGTGAGGTCGACAAATACTGGGTTCCGATTGTCGCCAAAACGATCGAGCTGCTGGACTGTTTCGGGTCCACTACGGAAACGCTCACCTTGGAAGAGGTAGTGAAGCGAACAGGCATTCCCCACACCACCGCCTTCCGTGTTCTTCACACCCTGGTGGTTTGCGACTACCTGAGCCAGTCAGGGCGGCGATATCGGCTTAGCGGCCTGCGCAGAAGATTCAAGTTCGGCTTCGCCAACCTTTCTAAACACATCCTGCTCGCTGTCGAAATTCAGCGCAGTCTGGAAAAAGCCACCGCGGCGGCAGGCATCGATCTTCTGGTCTGGGATAATGATCGCAACGCCGAAACTGCCATCCACAATGCGGAAGAGATGGTGGAACAGAAGGTCGATCTCGCTATCGAATTTCAGCTCTTCGAGCAAGTGGCGCCTGTTATTTCCGACATCCTGTCCCGGGCGCGCATTCCCCTGATCTCCTTGGTCAATCCCCATCACGGCACAGTGTATTTTGGTGTCAACAACTATCGGGCCGGGTTTTGCGCGGGCAGCGCATTAGCCGAGCACGCCATCAGACACTGGAGATCCGAAGTAGGCGCGCTGTTGCTGCTCGAGTCTCCACGCGCCGGCCGGACCGTGCAGAGCAGGTTGGTTGGCGCGCTGCGCGGCCTCCAGGAGAGACTGGGCCCCCTGCCCGAGAAGGCTGTTCATCACCTTGATGGAGACGGCGACAAAGCAACCTCAAAAGCTGCGGTGGCTAACTTTCTCAAGGCGCGGTCGCGAAAAAAAGTTCTCATCGTCGGCATTAATGATGAGAGCGCAATCGGGGCTGTGCAAGCTGTCGACCAAGCCAAGGCAGCCAACGACGTGGCCATTGTCGGTCACGGCGGCAGCACGGAAATCATGGACTTCATCTCTGATCCGGCAAGCTCCTGCATCGGCACCATCTCGTTCCACGCTGAGCTCTACGGTAACGATCTGCTGCACTTTGCCTTGCCCCTGGCGCAGGGTCGATCGGCCCCGGCCGCGCATTATGTGCCGCACGAGTTTCTGGGCAGAGAGGCCCTGACGCGAGAGCGCGGTGGAGGAAGGCTGTTGCGCCGCTCGTCTTAGATACTGCAACCATGATCAATCAGGATCAACCCGGATGGATGACGGATCTATTCGTGACCATTGCTGGCCTTTCGCGGCAGCGTCATACAAAGATCGTCGCGGACGTTAAGGTCAGCCCCACGTTTCGGATCGGATGGTGAGCCCGGTGGTATCGAGAAGAGAAGTTTTGCGTCGTATGGGATTAACCGCTGCCGGGATCGCGTTTGCCGGCCAATCCCCGTTCACTGCATCTGCCAATCCCCTGGGACTGCCGATCGGTTTCCAGGGCTACGACGCTCGATTCCTGCTCACTAAAGACTGGGATCAAGGCTGGGCTGAGATGCGCAACATCGGTTTTCAGTCGGTCGATCTGGTTTCCTTTAAGGGGTATGGCTACGAGAAGTCTCCGCTTGCCGACATGCCGCCCACGCAGATTCGGCAGAAGCTCGATTCCATCGGCATGCTATGCGAAAACTGCCAATTCTACTTTGCCGAGCTCCACCAATCGTTTGCAGAGAAGATTGCGTTTTCCCACGAGTTACGCCTCAAGAACATCATCTGTGCGCCTGACACGACTCGAATGAAAACAACGGACGATTGGAAATGGCAGGCTGACCAATTGAACGAGCTGGGAAGGAAGGTCAAGCAGGCCGGTTTTCGCCTGGGCTACCACAATCACGACCAGGAGTTTATGCCCATCGATGGCACGATCCCTTATGACCTGCTCATGCAGGGCACGGACCCGGCGTTGGTCAGCTTTCAGATTGACGTCGGCAACCTTACGTTCGCCGGAGCGGATGCCCTCGCGTACCTTCACAAATATTCGACCCGCTACTTCTCCATGCATGCTAAGGACTATCTGCCGGGCAAGACGAGTGTGCCGGTGGGTCAAGGCATTCTGAACTGGAAACAAATTTTCCAGGCCGCGAAAAAGGCGCGGATCGAAAATTACTTCGCGGAAGTTGCCGCCTACGGCGCGGGCACCCTGCACGGAGTTCCCGCGAATGCGTGGCCCACGGACTCTATCGACCAACTCCGTCAGAGCTACGTATATCTGCACGGGCTGCGGATATAGACCTGCGGATATAAGAGGATAAGCGTGCCGTGAGTGAGAAATTCGTCAGTGAGAATCCATCACCAAAAGTTCATTACGGAACGATCACTGAGCCATTTCTTGACAGCTAACCTTCTACCGGTGTATCAACTTATCGCGGATCAAATTCCGGGATACACCGCAGACTGTAAGGTTAGTTCACACTGGAACTGGAACTGGTCTCATAAATAGACAAATTTCGCAGAGGCCGCGCCTGAGACCGGCCCTCGAAGCGGGGCTCAGGGTCCAACCAGAAGCCCCAGACCCATA
>JBARKD010000082.1:0-10712 GCA_049800615.1 Acidobacteriaceae bacterium
GGGTTATTTACTTATAGTGATCCGCGCAGTGGCGTGAGCCTCTACAAGCCTGGATCAAGGCGCTCTTTCTCCTGCCCTGTCTGCAACTTGCCCACATGTTACTTACGGGGTAGACGGGCCAACTTTACATTCGTCTGACGTAGTTTTTGCCCGGAAGTTGTGTAATCCGGTTGGCCAGCTCGAGCTCGAACAGGGCGGTAAAAATCTCCGACGATGTCAGATGCGGCTCAAGCAACTCCATCAGTTCATCCAACTGCACCGCTTCGTCATGACGCAAAGCGTTGAGCACGACCTTCTCCGGCTCTTGCAGTGGAAGTTCACCCACAATCGATGCAGGATGGTCCGCCGACGATGCAAAACCTAATTCCTGCTCCAGCTGCAACCTCACCTGGGTGGGCAGTTCCTGCCACACATCCTCCCATGTCGCCACTAGCTTGGCGCCCTGTTTTATCAACGTGTTGGGTCCCCACGCGTTGGTGGTTGTTACGTTCCCGGGTACCGCGAAGACATCACGATTCTGCTCCAGCGCACAGCGCGCCGTAATTCGGGTTCCGCTATTCTCGCCAGCCTCCACCACCAGCACACCAACGCTGATTCCGCTTAGGATGCGATTACGCCGGGGAAAGTTTTGCGGTGCCGGGAAGGTCCCCAGCCTGTTCTCTGATACGATGGCTCCTCCCGACATGAGAATCCTTTCGGCGAGTGCCTTATTTTCTTTAGGGTAGATAACGTCGACGCCCGTTCCCCAGATTGCCGCCGTCCTCCCACCGCTGGCCAGCGCGCCTTTATGGGCCGCGCTGTCAATGCCTCGCGCCATGCCGCTGAGAATCACCATCTTGCGGCTGGCCAAGTCGCGGGCCAGGACTTCCGCCATACCGCTGCCGTAAGCAGTAGGGTGGCGTGTGCCTACTATGGCGATCGAAGGGCGAGACAACAGTGTTGCGTCTCCCAACACCCAAAGAACCGGCGGCGGATCGAAAATCTCCAGCAACTGCTCAGGGTAAGTCTCCTCTTTGCAGACGAGAATCTGTCCTTTCATCTCGTTCATACGAACTAGTTCCTGCTCTGCCTCGGTGCGCGCCTGGCCGGAGAACACGAACTGTGCCGACGACGCAGGAATGTTGAGAGCCTCGAGATCCGTCAGAGAAAGATCGAACAGGCGCGAAACATCGGGCAAAAGCTCCGCTGCTTTGAGGATTCGCTTTGGCCCCAGGCCGGGCGTTAGTGTAAGCGCGACCCAAGCCAGCCGGGTTTTGTCAGGCGAGTTCACGGTTGAGTGACAAGGTACACTAACTGGTGACCTGTGATCTTGAGCGCCGTCTTAGAATGGCGGCCATCCACTTCCTCAATCCTGCTCCTTTAATGTGGGACTTCGAGCACGAGCCCCAGCGCACGGAACGGCGCCTGCGTTACCAGATTGGCTACACTACGCCTTCCGGGTGCGCTGCCGAATTAGCGGCGGGTGAAGCGGATATTGGGCTGGTTCCGGTTGCCGCTCATGCCACAATTCCGTCGTTGCTGATCGTGCCTGGCTGCGCGATCGCTTCCCTCGATCGGGTGCGCTCCATCATTTTGGTGGTTCGTGCGCAACAGGGCATCGAAGGCGTGAGGAGCGTAGCCACGGACACATCGTCCCGTACCTCATTCGCTTACACCCGCATTCTGTTCGAGATTTTTTGGAAAGTACCCGCCGTTTTCCTTCCCCACGAGCCCCATCTCGACGCCATGCTGGCGGCGGCCGATGCCGCTCTCCTGATTGGAGATCCAGCCCTGCTGGCTTTGGAAGATAAGGATGGGCGCGCCGCCCGCACAGGGGAGGATCTGCTCTACCTGGATTTGGCTCACGAATGGCACACCTTTACCGGGCTGCCCTGGGTGTCAGCTTTCTGGGCCCTCCGTTCAGGCGCTTTGCAAGAAACCGGAGCCTGCGCTCAGCAAGTGATCCGAGATTTGCAAACTTCCCGGGACCATGGAATCGCGCATGTCGAAGACCTGGTTCAGGAGTGGTCCGGGCGTATCACCGTTCCCCGGGATACCATCCGCTTTTATTTAACGAAAAACATTCACTATCTGTTGGATGAGGATTGCTTGCGTGGTCTGGATGCCTTTTATCGATTGGCTGCGGAATGTGGCGCCTTGCCCCGGGCATCCGCTTTAACTCTGCTTTAAACAATAAAACTCACGCCCGTGTCTGCTCCCTCCATCAAAGCTGCTGTTTGTTGATAAGGAGCAGGTTGCGTCGCGGGGGCAATTTTTTGCGTCCAATTGGGAAGTGATTCAGCTACCCCCAAATCGGGCGGCCGCACGAGCTACGAGGGCGGCCGGAGGCTCCAGCCATGGGCTGCATTGGCTCATGGGTTTCGGCACGTTCGGACTCTTTGCGGTTTCGCTGATTGATTCCTCCATCATTCCTTTGCCCCTGCCGGGGAGTACGGATCTGCTGCTGATCTTGCTGGTAGCCCACGGTGCGAATCCAGTTTTTGCCGCTCTGGCGGCGATCGCGGGGTCGCTCCTGGGCGGCTATTCGACCTGGGCGTCGGGAGCCAAGGGGGGAGAAGCTGCGCTCCACCGCCATCTCCCCAAGCGGTTTGGGCAACGTGTGTTCGGCTGGGTGCAGAGAAACGGCACGCTGGGTGTTGCCGCCTCGGCAATGCTTCCGCCGCCCTTTCCGCTCATGCCTTTTCTCGTGGCCGCGGGCGCATTCGGGGTTTCCAAGAAAAAGTTTCTGCTCTCCTTCGGGCTGGCCAGGATATTGCGGTATTCGCTCGTTGCCTGGCTGGCGAATATCTACGGCCGAGTGCTGGTTCGCGCCTTTCACCGCTATCTCTCCGGTTGGAGCACGACGATTCTTTGGATTTATTTATGCCTGTTGGCGGCCGGCATTTTGTACGGAATATGGAAGTTCCGGCGGGACCGGCGGCAGCCGGCCGTCGCCCACGCCGTCAGCACTCATTAGAGCGACTACATCTCCCAGCGCACGAGACAGGCGCCTACCGTAAAGCCGGCCCCCACTGAGGTCAAAAGCACCAGATCATCGCGCTTCAATCGCTCGGTATCGAGCGCCGTCTGCATGGCCAGCGGGATGGTGGCCGCAGTGGTGTTGCCGAAACGATCAATATTAATGATGACCCGTTCCACCGGGAGACCGAGCCGTTCCGCAGTAGAGAGGATGATTCGCCGGTTAGCTTGGTGAGGGATCATGCAGCCCAGGTCGCTGGCCTGTATGTCATTAGCCTTCAATAACTTGGAGGAGATTTCGACCATCTTGCGAACGGCGTACTTGTACACCGCCTGCCCGTCCTGATGGACAAAGTGCATCTTGCCCGCGACCGTTTCGGCTGAGGCGGGGAGCCGGCTGCCTCCCGCAGGCATGTTCAGCGCCGCCCCTCCGGAGCCATCAATCTCGTGCGCGAAATCGATCAGCCCAACTTCGCCTTCAGCGGCCGGCTCGATCAGAACCGCGCCCGCGCCGTCGCCGAAAATGACGCACGTCGAACGATCGGTATAGTCGATGATCGAGGACATGGTATCCGCCCCGATGACCATGACCCTGGAATGAGCGCCCGACTCGACGAACTTAGCGCCCACCTGAAGGGCGTAGACAAACCCGGAACAGGCTGCGGAGAGATCGAAGCCCCAGGCGCCACGCGCGCCTAGCTTGTCCTGGACCAGGCACGCGGTGGCCGGAAACAACATATCTGGCGTTACCGTGGCAACGATGATTACCTCGACTTCGCTGGCCGCAAGGCCGCGCTGCTCCAGGCAACGGCGCGCCGCTTCGACCGCCATATCGCTCGTAGCCATCCCGGGCTCTACCAGGTGGCGTTCGCGGATGCCGAGACGCTGCATGATCCAGTCGTCGGAGGTATCCACCATTTTTGAAAGATCGGAGTTGTTGAGAATGCGCGGCGGCACATAGGTTCCCAAAGCGCTGATCTTGGAGCGGCGGGCAGCGCGCGGACGCAGTTCGATACTCAATTTGCTTCTCCATAGTGCAACTGGCGGGAATTGAGGCGACTCGGAAGGATAAAGGGTAACCTGGCGCGGTGGGTCACTTGGCGATCGCTTGTACCGGGGAGCCTACTGCGCACGCACTGACCCGTTACCGTTGCTTCCTTCCGGACCTGGCGGGGTTGGCGGGGTTGCGCCGCGTAGGGCCCGGCACCCATTGATGATAGCACCGCGCCGCGAAGGGATCGAACCACCGGCGCGGCCTAGTATCCATTGGCGATCAGGTATCCGACACTCAGTTCGAATGGAGGTTCGTCTGTCCCCACCGAAGGCGTTTTTGTACCCACACTGTGAGCTCTCTGCTCCATTAAATTGTGAGCTCGCTGCTCCAGAAATTTGATCAGCACGTCGGCCTCTATATTGAGTTTCTGGCCAATCTTCAAGCTGTGAAGATTCGTGCTCGCGTAAGTGTGGGGAATGATGGCCACGCTGACCACATCGCCTTGCCCAGATCCAGGCTCCCAACGGGCAATGGTGAGGCTGATCCCTTCGATCGCAATTGAGCCTTTTTCTACCACGTAGGGGCTCACCGAGGGGGGAACGGCTACTCTGAGCCACCAATCGGCTTGTCTGCCGACGGGTTCGAGACTCAGCAGCGTCCCGGTGCCATCCACATGCCCCTGCACCACATGCCCTCCGAGGGGAGCCCCGGCCGGCGTCGGCAATTCCAGATTCACGGTGGCTCCAGGCGCCAGCTGTGACAGGGAAGTGCGGGCGATCGTCTCCGCAGCCAGATCGGCGTGAAAACGGCCTGGCTCAATATCGAGCGCGGTGAGGCATACACCGCTGACCGCGATGCTGTCGCCGGTGCGCAATTCGATGCCCGGAGCGGCCACGCCGATGCGCGTGGAGCCCTCGCGCTGCTCGATAGCGAGAACGGTGCCGGTGGTTTCTACGAGACCGGTAAACATGCTTCCTTATTGAAGCATGAAAATCGAAGCATGAAGTCCTGGCGGGCAGGCCGGCGACAGCAGCAGCAGGCGCCCTTGTGCCAGGACATGGCTCTCCATCGGAGCCGGACGGCGGCGCCTATGAGGACCACGGGTCGCGCAGGTAACCCTCGACGGCGAAATCCGTACCGAACTGCCGCACCGTGTAACTTTCGAGCCGGGGCAAGTTGTCAATCGCGCTGAGCATGGGGATTCCGGTCTCGCCGAGAAAACTCGGGGCGTAAAACAGCACCAGTCTATCTACCTGGCCCTGGCTGAGGGCTGTCGTGTAGACCTCGGTGCCCCCTTCGAGCAGCACGGTGGTGATCTGCATCTCCGCCAGCCGCACCAATACGTCCTGAAAAGAAACGCGGGGACCGTGAGCAGCCACCCGTTGCAGGCGAACCCCGCGCGCTTCCAGGGCCCTTTGCGCAGTTGGGTCGCCAGTGCTGAAAAAGATGAGCACATCCTCGTGCGCGGTCTTGACCAACTGTGAATCCAGTGGAGTGCGCAGCGAAGAATCGAGCACTACCCGCAAAAGTGGCCGCCGCCGCGGCAGGTCGCTGCGGTCGGTGAGCAAGGGATCGTCCGCAACTATAGTGCCCACCCCCACCATCAGCGCATCGGCAGCGTGGCGCATGCGCTGGACCTCGATCCGTGCTTCCTCGCCGCTGATCCAAAAGTGGCCACGCACGGACCGTTGGGGAGGCGCGATCCGGCCATCGAGCGTAGCAGCAACCTTCATGGTGACAAAAGGCAGAAAGTCGGTAATAAACTTGGCAAAGCCGTCGTTGAGCCGCCGTGCTTCCTCCGCCAGCACGCCAACGCGGACTTCGATTCCGGCCGCGCGCAGGCGGGCTATCCCCTGGCCGTGAACCTGCGGGTTGGGATCCTCGGTAGCCACCACGACGCGAGCGATTCCAGCGGCTATCAGCGCGTCGGCGCAAGGCCCCGTTCGTCCCTGGTGTGTGCACGGCTCCAAAGTCACGTAGGCGGTGGCGCCCCGCGTCGAAGAGCCCGCCTCATGCAGAGCAACAATCTCGGCATGCAGCTTCCGGTCGTACTCGTGGAAGCCTTCGCTTACTAAGGCATCGTCCCTGGTAATCACGCAACCAACTGCCGGATTGGGAGAGGCAAGCCCGACGGATAGCTCCGCCTGCCCCAGGGCGCGTTCCATCCACTGTTCGTCGTTGTCTTGCATCTCTCTCTGCTTGCCTGCTCTAGCTACCTAGCAGCGAATCCACGTACGCCTTGCTGTCAAATGGTAGGAGATCTTCCAGTTTCTCACCCACCCCAACATAGCGCACAGGCATCTTGAGCTCCGAGGCAATAGCGACGGCGATGCCGCCCTTAGCCGTCCCGTCGAGCTTGGTGATCACGATACCGGTAACACCCGCCGACTCGGTAAACAGCCTGGCTTGCTGCAATCCATTCTGTCCTGTGGTTGCATCCAGAACCAGCAGCACCTCGTGGGGCGCGCTCGGGATCAGCCGCTCCGCAGTGCGCCGCATTTTGCTCAACTCAGCCATCAGGTTGTCTTTTGTATGCAGCCGGCCGGCCGTGTCTGCGATCACCACATCGGTAGCTCTGGCCTGCGACGCTTTGATAGCGTCGAACAGAACAGCCGAGGGATCCCCGCCCTGTTTGGTCTTGATCATCTCTACGCCGGTGCGCTGTCCCCAGACTTCAAGCTGCTCAATCGCCGCGGCGCGAAAAGTGTCGGCTGCCGCCAGTAGAACCGTCTTGCCTTGACGGCGGTAATAAGCGGCCAGTTTGCCTGAGGTCGTCGTTTTGCCCGTGCCGTTCACCCCCACCATCATGATGATGAATGGCGGCGCGGTGTACCGCACCTTGAAAAAGTTCTCTTCTTCCCGCGCGTCGAGAATGGACTGAATCTGATCTTTCAGCAGTTGTTTTAACTCGGCGCCGTTGTGGATCTCGTGCCGTTTCACTCGTGCGCGCAGGGCAGTGATGATTTCGCTTGTCGTGGTTACTCCGAGATCCGAGGCTATCAGGCTCATCTCCAGCTCTTCCAGTGCGGCTTCGTCGACCTCGTGTGTTATGGCAACGATGTCTTCGATCCGCTCTGTCAGCGTCTCCCGCGTGCGCGAGACCGCCTCCTTCATGCGGCTGAAAATGCTCTTTTTCTCGGGTTCTTCCAGGCTCCCAAAAAGGGTTTGAATCATAACCACAGCACTCGATACGGCATGGATTGAGTGTACTAGGCTATTCGTCGCGCCCGCGTCTGGCCATCAGCTCGCGGATTGCGTCCTGGGGCGATTTGCCATGCTCCAGGATGCTGGCCATTTGCTCGGTGATGGGCATTTCGACATCGCGGCTTCTGGCCAGTTCCAGCGCTGCCGAGGTAGTTCTTACGCCTTCCGCCACTTTGCCGCGCAGTCGTTCCAGGATCTCGGGAAGCTTATGCCCGCGGCCGAGTTCCACGCCAACCGACCGGTTGCGGGAAAGCGGGCCTGTGCAGGTAAGCACCAGGTCACCCAGTCCGGAAAGGCCGGCCAGGGTTTCGCGGCGGCCTCCGCAAGCTACCGCCAGCCGCGTGATTTCCGCCACCCCGCGGGTGATGATCGCGGCCACGCTGTTGTGCCCCAGTCCCAGCCCATAGGCAATCCCGGCTGCAATGGCGATTACGTTTTTGAGCGCACCGCCCAGTTCGACACCGACCACATCATCATTGGTATAGATGCGCAGGGCAGGGGCGGTGAGAACGTCCTGGAGTTGGCTGGCGATGCCGCTGTCTGCGAAGGCGATGGTGATGGCGGTGGGATCGCCGGCAGCGACTTCCTGCGCAAACGAGGGTCCGCTGAGCGCCGCGGCCGCCATTCCCGCCTCCTGCTCAATGACTTGCGTCATGCGCAGCAAAGTCTGGTACTCGATGCCTTTGGTGGCGCTGACGATGATTTGTCCGCGCACAAAAAAAGGAGCCATCTGCCGATACAGGGCACGCACGTACTGGGATGGCACCGCGCTGATCACAATATCCGCATCCTTGACCGCGAATTGCAGGTCCCTCACGGGAGTGACCGCAGGCGGAATCGGGAAGCCAGGGAGATAGGAGCCCGGGGGCGAAGAATGCGACCACAGCGTAATCGGGTGATCGTCACGGCGAGCCAGGCTTAAAGCGAGCGCGGTTCCCCAGGAGCCGCTGCCCACAATGGCAATTCGGCTCATGCTGTGGTTTTCCGGGCGCCAAAGCCGTGCTCCGTCCCCTGGATCAGGCGTTTGATATTCTCCCGATGCTTCACGATCACGCTCCAACAACAGATAAACATCACCGCACCCCAGCCCCAGCCGTATTTACCTGGCGACAGCCACAGAGTGAGGAAGGGAAGCGCCACCGCGGCAAGGATCGAGGCCAGCGACACGTATCGGGTCAAGGCCACGATCGCCAGCCAAAACACGAATGCGGCCAGTGCCGCCAGAGGGCAAAGAGCCAGGAAGACACCAAAGGCTGTGGCCACTCCTTTCCCGCCCTTGAAACGTAACCAGGCAGGAAACATGTGCCCCAGGATCGCGCATAATCCCGCGGCAATCGCGAGATGCAGGATCATTTCCGCGCCCTGCCCGCGGCCCAGCCATTCTGCCACAGCGACTGCGGCATATCCTTTCGCCCCATCCAGCGCAAACGTCAGGATGCCCAAACCCTTTGCACCCGAGCGCACCACATTGGTAGCGCCGATGTTGCCGCTGCCGGTCGCACGGATATCTTCGCGCCGGACCAGCCACACCAGCAGAAAGCCGAAAGGGATGGAGCCCAGCAGGTAGGCCACGCCGGTGACGATTAAATAAAGACTCATGATTGCGTCCGGTTCTGAGTTTAGCAGCGCCTCCAGATCGCTGAAGTTTGCCCGCGGCATCTGGTAAATTAGGTCCGATGTTGATCCGGACGATTTCGAGAGTTGCGGGGATCACCGTGTTGGCGCTTAGCTTGCCTGCCTGGGCAGGCAACCCGCTGGTGGTCAAGACCGATCAAGGCAAGATTCAGGGGAAGATGAGCGCCGATGGAAAGGCGCGCAATTTTCTCGGCATACCTTTCGCGGCTCCTCCCGTGGGGCCTCTGCGCTGGAAGCCGCCGCAAACCCCCGCTAAGTGGAAGGGCGTGCGCCCGGCCTCCACCTTCGGTTCGCGCTGCATGCAGCAGGAGCGTTTCGACGACATGGTGTTTCGCGATCCCGGCGAGAGCGAGGACTGCCTCACGCTCAATGTCTGGACGCCCGCCAAATCCAAGGGCAAGCTGCCGGTGATGGTCTGGATTTTTGGCGGAGGATTTGTCGGCGGGGGCACGTCCGAGCCTCGCCAGGATGGAGAACATCTCACTCGAAAAGGTGTGCTGGTGGTTTCCATGAACTACCGGCTGGGCATTTTTGGATTCTTCGCCACCCCGGAACTGATCGCCGAAGACCCTCATCACGCGGCAGGCAACTACGGACTGATGGACGAGCTGGCAGCCATCCAGTGGGTGCATCGCAACATTGCGGCTTTTGGCGGCGATCCCAATAACGTGACCATCTTTGGCGAGTCCGCGGGCTCCTTTGCCGTCAGCGCACAAATGGCATCTCCGCTCGCACAGGGCCTGTTCGCCCATGCGATCGGTGAAAGCGGGGCGGCTTTCGCCGGTACGACGCTGAATTTTCCGACTGCCAACTCCTTTGCCCGGCAGACAGAGAATTACCTCCGCGGCGCGCGTAGCGATGTCAGCCTCGCCGCGCTGCGCGCAGCCGGCAGCGAAGAGATTCTTCAACTCGGCAGGCGAAAGGCTCCCGGCAAACCGCGCTTCGGGCCCGATGTCGACGGCTATTTTCTAGCGGAAAGCGTGCCCGCGATTTATGCCGCCGGGAAGCAGGCCCATATTCCGCTGATCGCAGGTTGGAACCAGGATGAAGCCGGCAGCAATGTAGTAACGAAGCCGGAGAAAGGCACCCTGGCTGGTTTACAGGGGACAGCAGAGCGGGACTTCGGCCCCCGTGCCGCGGACTTCCTTAAGGCGTACCACGCCGGCAGTGATGCCGACGCCGTGCGCGTGGCCAAGGACTACGCCGGCGACGACTTCCTGGTCTACTCCACTTGGGCATGGCTGGAGGCGCAGGTGAAGACTGGCGCCTCGCCTGTCTACCGTTATTTGTTTGCGCTCCCGTCGCCTGGGGATCCCTTCCACCCGGTTTCCGCGGGCGCATTCCATTCTGACGAAATCGAATACGTATTCGGTAACCTGGACTACCGCAAGGGAGCCCCTTTCCGCCCCGAAGACTACAAGCTTTCCGATCTGATGCAGACCTTTTGGACAAACTTTGCCCGGACTGGCGATCCGAATGGCGCCGCGCTGCCGCAATGGCCGAAATATGCTCCCACAGATTGGCCGGTGATGCGCCTAAGCCCGGATCCAGGAGCTGCTCCTGACCAGCACCGCGATCGCTATCTATTTCTTCAGCAGGTCTGGGGTGACCGACGGCCTCACCGGGACTGAACGACCGCACAAAGTCCCGCGGGACGACCGAGAATAGCCAGGACGTGAGTCCGGAGGGCACAACCAAATCCCTACCCCCGCGATCCCATGGACATCGAAACGTCCGCGAAGCTTGCAATGACTCTTCGGCTGCTCCATAAATGACACAGGCCTGAACTGACAGATGCCTGAACTGACACATGCCTGAACCGGGAAACGCGCAGACCGAGACCCATCCCATTGTTTGCCTGATTACGGCGGACAAGGATTTTATCGGCGGAATCGAGCCGGAACTGGCCCCCTGGTACCGG
>JBARKD010000083.1:0-30924 GCA_049800615.1 Acidobacteriaceae bacterium
ATATCGTTCTCGGAGAGCTGCATCCGCTTTACCGAAGCAGCAAGAAATTTTTCGCTGAGTTGATCTGCCATAAAGTACCCATCATATATGGCATCGCGGTGTTTGGCGGTGAAGAGCGCGGTTGGGCGGACCAGTTCTAGCCCAAAGCCTGATCGATAGCCTTTACCAGTGAATCAAAGTCGTATCGACCGTCATGTCTTTGGCCGTTGATAAAGAAAGTCGGGGTGCCATTGACACCGCTGCGCACACCGCTCGAGAAATCGCTTTTGACCCGCGACTCGAACTCCTTTGCCTCCAGGGCCTCAACCAACTTTGCTGGAACAAGATGGAGCTGCTCTGCCAGTTCCACCAGCAGGTCCTCGTCCAAACGATCCTGGTTCTCATAGAGGACGTCATGCATCTGCCAGAACTTGCCGTGGGCTGCGGCAAACTCCGCCGTCTCGGCCGCCGCCTCCGCATAGGGATGGAGCTGGGTTAAAGGAAAGTTGCGAAAGACAAAAGCCACGGGCTTGCCAAAGTGCTTCTGCACCCGTTTAACGATGGGATAGGCCGCTCCGCAGGAGGGACACTGGTAATCCCCATATTCCAGCAGAACGCAGGGGGCATCGCTATTTCCTTGGAGATGATCGTTGCCGCTGACGGCCACGGAGAGGCGCGTCATTTGAGCTCCTCCAGTGCCTGGAGGATCCCGTCCGCGCCGGGATTTACCAAAACCGGCGACAAGTAACTCCAGGTGATGACGCCGTCTTTGTCGATGACGAAGAGCGCGCGTTCGCTGAACCCGGCCTGCTGATGATAGGCGCCATAGGCGCGAGAAACGGCACCCTTGGGCTCGAAGTCGGCCAGCAGAGGAAAACGAAGCTTGTGGTCTTTGGCATAGGCCACATGGCACCAGGCTCCGTCCACGGAGATTCCCAGCAATTGGGCGCCGTACTTTTCAAATTCGGGCAAAACCTCATTGTAGAGCGCCATCTGGTCCCCACAGACCGGGCTCCAATCCGCGGGGTAGAACGCCAGGATCACCGGCTTTCCGCGTAGTTCGTTGAGAGAGAGCTTCTTGTCGGGAGTTGTGGGCAGGCTGAAATCTGGAGCTTTGGTTCCGGGTGTCAAGATTGCGGACATGAAAGATCCTCTTCGTCTGGGATGCGTGCAAGCAGTTCGGGCTTCGCTTTATTCAAGGAAAGCGGGCAATTTGTCGCGTTCAGGCGGGCTTCAGTTTGAGCTTACGCAGCAAGTCTTGAAAACGCGGGTCTTTACGGCAGCCGTCGAAAAGAGGTTCGACAGCCAGCATATCCATCTGTTTATCACGCTTGACATAAGCGCGATTCAACCAGCGCATGGCGTCGTCGGGCTGGTTGAGTCCGCAATACACGGCGGCGATGTCAGCACCGGAAACGTAGCCTCCGGCGGCGTCAGCTTCGAGCTGGCTGGCCATCTCCTGTGCTTGCTCCGACGCTCCCCCGAGGGCGAGGGCATGGGCCTGCAACGCCTTGAGATTGGAACTCCCGTCAAAAAGCGCCAAGGCGATCTTGAACTCGCTTAGTGCCTGGTCATAGTTGCCGAGTTGCTCGCTGATCTTCCCCTTGACCAAATGCGCCTCGGCAAAATAGGGATCACTGGCGAGAACCCCTTCCACGCGCGCCATGGCCTCGCGTGGTCTCCGTGCCCAGTAGGCCGTCTGCGCGGCATCGGTGCCGATGATGGCCGACAAGGGATCAAGGGTACGAGCACGCTGAATTTCCTCCTCCGCCTGCCGCGCTCTTCCCAGCCGGGACAGATGAAGGCTGTACCAGTGATGCGCGGTCGGATAAGAAGGATTTAACGCGGTGGCACGCCGGTACTCGTCCTCCGCACCGGCCCAATCCCAGTCGCGATCCGTTTTCACCGCCCCGAGAACGGTGTGGGCTTCGGCCAAACCATCATCAAGCTGCAAAGCGCGATCGGCTGCCTCCTGCGCATTGTCGAGAGCGGCCACAGGGTGATCGCCGTAGCCGGCGAGCAGCACGTAGGCATCGCCCAGAGCGGCATAAGCCTCCGCATAACCGGGATCGGCTTTGATGGCTTGCTGATATTCCCCGATGGCCCGGGTGGTGCCATTAAGGTTGCGCTGGTTCCACAAATAACGGCCGCGAAGGTAGGCCGCCCGTGCCTTGACATTCACCGGGCGCAGCCTGGAAGGAGACACCCTGGCGCCAAGAACCAGCGCGACTTGCCGAACGATGTCGTTGGTCACCGTCGCCTGCATGCTGAGCAGGTCATCTCCGCTCTCCTCATAGACCTGCGCCCAGAGGTGACGATCGTTTCTGGGATCGATGAGATTGGCGGTAATCCGCACTTGCTCGCCATTGTGGAGGAAAGAGCCTTCGAGCACCGCGTCCACATTGAGCACCCGGGCAATCTCGCTCATCGGGACATGCAACCCTTTGTAGTGCATCACCGAGCTGCGCGAGATAACGCGCAGCGACGTGCTGCCGGCGAGATCGGTGATGAGCTCGTCTGTCATGCCATCGACGACATAGTCCTGGTTGGAATTCTGCGCCAGGTTCACGAAGGGCAAAACAGCGATCGAGAAATTTCCGCCGGTGATGGCTGCAGTCTTAGGCGCAGCAGACCAGATATGCAGCAAAAGCCAAACCGCGGCGCCTGCCAAAAAGGCCGCCCCCAATGCCAAAGCCATCCACGGCCGGAAAGCTCGCCGCCTCGGCTGAATGGTTGCGGGAATAGTTGGGACGATCGTATGAGCGGTAGTTTGCCGGGATGCATTCTCCCACTCGACGGGAGGGTCCTCTTGTCCCAGCGTAGCAACCGGCACAGCGGGCGCAGGTCGAAGTGGTGCTATCTCCTGATCCGTCGCCTGCAGCGATTCCCCGGCAGGTTCGGATGCCGCTTCAGCCTGGGCAACACCCGAGGGCTTTGCGTAACTCTTTTCGGCTGGACCAGGATTGAAGGGAGGGCCGGACAGGAGTGAATCTGGTTCCTCGACCTTGCCGATAAAGCGATATCCCTGGCCTACGACCGTCTGGATGAAGCGAGGGCTGCGAGGATCATCGCGCAGGATGTAACGCAACTTATTAACGGCGGTGTTGACACTGTGCTCTGTGTCCTGGAGAATATTCTCTCCCCATAGATGGCGATTAATCGCCTCCCTGCGAACAAGCCTGCCCTCGCTCTTTAACAGAAGAATGAGCAGCTCCATCGGCTTGCGCTCAAGCCTAAGTGCACGGCCGGAGCGGCGCAGTTCGTAGCGCTCGAGATCTAGATCAAACTCCTCGAAACGTATTGGTTCGGGCACAGACTCGTTCTCACGACAGGCAGTCACCTGAAGACTCCCGTCTGTCTGGGTTAATGCGCTGTTTCTCTACCGGGGACGAGGCCAAGTGTACCTGCCAAGATCCCGGCACGCAACAGGAATCTAGGTCTATCTCATAGAAGAAGATGAGCTTACCGGGTTAGACAGAATTTAGAGCGGATTTAGAAGCGCTCTATTGACCAAATGCCGCCGGGCAACGATGATGGCACTCGTTCCCCCAGCGGCATTAAATCCCAGGTACCACGGGATTGGTACCACCGAATTCGTACCACCGGATTCGTAGCGCAGCAGACCGGTATTTTCTGCATAAGCTTCGGCGGCCCGTAGTCTGCGGCACGCCGTCGATTCACCTTGTTCGGCGTAAGCCAGGGAGGCAAGGGTATGAGAAGCATCCTGATTGGCGGATTTGCCGTGCTGTTGGCCGCAAGCGCAACCGCGCAGACCAACCCGCCACCCGTCAAGGGAATGGCCGGCACAGTTGGACTCTATGTCTACCCCAGGAATCACCAGAGCAATACACAGCAGCTCACAGACGAGTCGCAGTGTTACACCAATGCAAAAACCCAAACCGGGTATGACCCCAATGCAACCACAACCGCCCCCGCTCCTAAAGACGATAAGAAAGGCGGGAGTAACGATGTGGCCCATGACGCGGCGCGCGGAGCGGTCATTTCCGGCGCCACCGGCGGCGACCCGGCTGCCGGAGCGCGCAGAGGCGCTATGATGGGCAGCATCAAGGCGAAGCGGCAGCAAAAACAAGAACAGGAACAGGAGCAGAAACAGGCGGACGCCGCCAAAGCAGCCCAGCAACCGCTGGACAACTTTAAACGGTCGTTGTCGGCCTGCCTGGACGCCCGTGGTTATTCGGTCAAGTAAAAGACGGGCCGCGCATCACGGCCTCAAGAAACGATAGGAAGCAGGAGATATGAAAAAAGTTCTCGGAGTAATCTCACTCTCGTTTGTTCTTGCCAGCCAACTGCCCGCGGCGCTCGCCCAGGACAACCCCGCCAAAGACAAGTTTCAGCAGGACATCAAAGCCGCGGTTCTCAACGGCAGCATCACCATTCCGCAACTGAAAGAGCTGAAGGAACAGTCGGAGATTCTGAAAAACTACAAGGCACAGCAAACTCCGGGGGCGCCTGTCGACATGCTGACACCCTGGCACGCCGTTTCCAGGATGAAAGCCATCATGGCCCAGGTGAAGCCACCAGACCGCGTCACGCTGGAGCAGGACCTGGAAGTGATGATGGCCAGTAAACAGCCGCAGGCCGTCAGCACCGAGGCGGCGCCGCCAAACGCGGGCGCGAAACTGGGCAAAGACATCTTTACCGCGGTGATGCATGGCAAGCCAACCGAAGCGCAGGTGAAAACGCTGCAGGACGCCCTGAACAGTCTGCAGAGCGTGAAAAGCAGCGGAGAGGGCAAGCTGCAAATGCTGATGACGCTGAAAAAGGCAAAGTCGGACATCGAGCAGACCATGGACGCGGGGGAGTTTCGTCCGATGGACCGCCAGGCGGTATTGAATGACCTGAACAGCCTGGGACCGCAAGGGGGCGCCGGGGGAGGCCTGAGAAGGGGCCGCTCATAGGCGGCAATCCAGCCGCTTGAGGTAAAGATGATCGACCGATGATGCACTCCACGCATATCAAGTCACTCCTGCGGACGATAGTCGCGACCGCGGTGCTGGGCGGGATCTCGTTGCCGGGGCAGGAAGCCTCGAGCAATCTCCCGCTCCTCACCCTGTCCCAGGCGATTCAGATTGCTGTAGAAAATAACCGGCCGGTCAAAATCGCCCAGCTGAACATACTTGAGTCCAAGTGGGTGGTTGCACAGACCAAGACCAAGCGCTTCCCCGCGATCACGACTTACCTGTTTGCCTCGGGCAACCTGACGAACCCTGAGTTCACCTTTCCCAGTGACCTGTTCGATAACAAGCAGCCGGTTAAAGAGAAGCTGTCGAACGGGATTACCGGGCTGGCATCGGTCGAGGTGGCGCAGCCTCTCTCCCAGCTCTACCAAATCCACCTGGCCGTACAAGAGCAGGAGTTATCGACAGATCTTGCCTCCGAGCAGTACAAAGGGCAACGGCAGTCGGTGGTAGCCAGTGTGAAGCAGGCCTACTACTCGGTACTGCAGACAGAGAGCTCGCTCGAGGCACAAGAGGCGATGGTGAAGCAGTACGAGGAGACACTTCGGGTAGCCACCGACTACCTGTCGCAGCGGTCTGTGCTCAAGTCAGACAGCCTGGAAGCTAAAGCGCAGTTGGCGCAGTCACGGTATCAAATGATACAGCTGCAGGACACACTCGCGACCCAGAAGGAACAGCTGAACGAATTGCTGGCCCGGGACGTGGATGTTCCGTTTCGCACCGAGCCGGTGCCTCCGATCACTGCCCAGGAAATGGACCTGAAAACAGCGCGTCAGAACGCGCTTACACAACGCCCCGAGGTGCGGGAGGCGGAGATCAATACCCACAGAGCGGACTATGACCGCAGGCTGTCCAAAGCCAAGTACATCCCGGACGTCGGCGCGGCGGTGCACTATCTCAGCCCAATCAATACTCAGTTTTTGCCGCAGAATATCGCTTCCGCCGGCCTGGAGATGAAGTGGGATCCATTTGATTGGGGGGGACGCCGGGACGAGGTCAAGCAGAAGGAGGTTTCGCTCGAGCAAAGCCAGTTGCAGCTCAAGGAAACGCGAGCCCAGGTGACGCTGGACGTCGACAACACCTTCCGTAAGCTGGCAGAGACGCGCACCATGCTGGAGGTGGCTCAAGCGGGCCAGGAGGCGGCCGATGAGAAACTGCGCGAAGTCAACGATCAATTCAAACACTCGGCCGTGCTGATGCGCGACCTCCTGCAGCAGGAGGCAGCGGTGGCCAATGCCAACCATAACTACGAACAAAGCCTGCTGGCCTTCTGGAATGCGAAAGCCGCATTTGAAAAAGCGCTGGGGGAAGAGTGACGCTATGAACTGCACATCCGTCAAATTCCTGCTCGCCGCGTCGCTTGCCGCCCTGATGGCAGGCGTGGTGGGGTGCAAGCAGCAGAACTCGGCAGAGACTATGCCTCTACCCGTCCATACAGCGTTGGTGCAGCCGGTGGCCATGGGAAACGGGGCCAAGTACTCGGCCAGTATCGTTCCTTACGCCCAGGTTAATTTGGCGTTCCAATCGAGCGGATATGTGCAGAGCATCCGCCAGGTCAAGAGCCCAAGCGGGGGCACGCGGAACATCGACCAGGGCGATTGGGTAACAAAAGGCACCGTGCTGGCTGTCGTGCAGCAGCAGGATTACCTGGATAAAGTGCAACAGGCTAAATCGCAACTGCAACGCTCACAGGCGGATTACGACAAGGCGAAGCTCTCGTTCGATCGGGTTTCTGCTTTGTATGGGTCGCAGAGCGCAACCAAGCCGGACTTCGACTCTGCCCAGGCACAGCTCACCAGCACCCAGGCGTCTGTCTCCGGATCGCAGGCACAGCTCAGTTCGGCGAATGTGGCGCTGGCGTATTGTTCGCTGCAAGCGCCCTTCGATGGATGGATTGTGAGCCGGAATGTTGATTTAGGCACGCTGGTAGGCCCAGCCACCAACGGCTTCACGCTGGCAGATACCCGCTCGGTGAAGGCCGTCTTCGGTGTTCCGGATATCTCAATGAATCGCGTGCGCCTGGGCCAACGCCTTTCCATCATCACGGATTCTTACCCGCAGCCGTTTGTCGGCCACGTGAGCGCGATTTCCCCGGCAGCCGATCCGAAGAGCCGCGTGTTCTCCGTAGAAGTGACGATTGCCAACCCGCACGACCGGTTGAAATCTGGAATGATCGCTTCGCTCGCAATCGAAGGGGCGCAACTGCCGCAGTCCGTACTGGCGGTTCCGCTATCTGCTGTGATTCGTGATCCCGGACGCGCCAACGGGTTCGCCGTGTTGATCGCAGAGGGCAGCGGAGACACGCAGACCGCGCGCTTGCAGCCCGTAGATGTGGGAGATATCTACGGAAACATGATTGCCGCGAAAGGCGGCCTGAACTCGGGCGAATCGGTCATCACCACGGGAGCTTCGCTGGTCAGGAACGGCGAGAAAGTCCGCATTATTCCCTAAGTGCCTATTCGATAAGACTTATGACACATAAAGCCGAATCCGAGTACATCGCGCACAGCCACAACACGGCCCGCTATTTCACCGAGCACCGGTCGGTCTCGATAGTGCTGTTACTCGCCGTCTGCATGTGGGGTTGGTATGGCTACATGCACATGCCGAAGCGGAAAGACCCCAGCATCCCGGTGCGGGTCGCGGTGGCTTCGACGGCGTGGCCCGGAGCAACAGCGCAGGAGGTAGAACAGCTGGTCACGCGCCCGGTAGAGCAGATCATGGCGCAAAATGCCTTCGTCAAGCCACCGTCGGCTTCTGACTTCGGAATTCGCTCGATGAGTTTCCCTGGGCTTTCGCTGGTCTACGTGCAACTCGAAGATTCGGTGAGCGATCCGAAGAAGCAGTTTTCGGATATCAATCTGAAGCTGATCGCGTTGAACAGCAAACTTCCGCAGGGTGCGGGTCCGGTCCAGTTTAACAGCGACTTTGGCGATACGGCGGCCCTGATGCTGACCGTGGCCAGTCCTAAGGCAAGCGGCGTAGATATTGCTTTGCGCGCCCGGGAAATCCGCAATGACATCGATAAGACGCGCAGTGAGGAATCGGCCCGTGCGCCGCAGCCCCGCGTCAGCATTGTGTATTCCTTTCCCATGTCGGTTTCGCCCACCTTGGTGCGCGATGCTTTTATCTCGGTTCTCCAGGCCGGAAACCAGAATAAGTATGTCTCCGATCCCCACTTCTTCGAAGGCAGTGGTTTTATTGGTGCGGACGTCAGTTCTCCTCTAAGCGATGACGCGTTGCGCGCCCTGGGGGATCGCCTGGCCTTGGAGAAGGTGCACAGCTCGGAAATCCACCCTGATAGCTGGCCGGCCGCCTTCATTCGGGATCCTGCCGATACGGAAGAGCGGCTCGCGGCAGTGGCGGGCGACAAATACTCCTACCGGGACCTCGACGACTTTACCGACCTCATGGCGAGGACGGTCCAGGGCGCGCCGGAGGTCGCCAAGATAGACCGCAAGGGTGTATTGCCGGAGCAAATCTACCTGGATTATTCCCAGGAACGGTTGGCGTCCTATGGCTACACGCCCTCGAATCTGAAAGACATTCTGGGGGCGCGCAATAGCACGCTGCCCGGCGGCCAGCTGGAAGTAGGCCCGCAGAGCATCATGATCGACCCTTCGGGTAAATTCACCAGTCCGCGACAGATCGGCGATGTCATCATCGGGTCGTCCAAGACAGCTGCGCAAAGCCCGGTTTACCTCCGCGACCTGGTGGACATTTCCCGCGGCTATCAAAGTCCGGCGAAGTATCTGAACTACCTGACCCAGCAGGACCAGCAAGGGCATTGGCGGCGTAGCCGGGCGGTGACTTTGGCCGTGATGATGAAGGACGGGGAGCAGATCGACGCTTTTGGGCGCAGCGTGGACTTGAAGCTCGCGGCCGTTAAGCAGTACCTGCCGGAGGATTTGATCGTCGCCCGCACTTCGGATCAGCCGCTGCAGGTACATGAGAACCTCAGCCTCTTCATGGACGCGCTGTATGAGGCCATTGTGCTGGTGGTGCTGGTTTCGTGGCTTGGCTTTTGGGAATGGCGTTCAGCCGTGCTGATGGCCATCGCCATCCCGATCACCCTGGCGATGACCTTTGGCACGCTGTACCTGATCGGCATCGATATCCAGCAGGTCTCAGTGGCCACGCTCATCATCGCTCTGGGCCTGCTGGTGGATGACCCGGTGATCGCCGGCGATTCGATCAAACGCGCTCTGGCCGAAGGACACCCCGGCGTGATTGCCGCGTGGCTCGGTCCCACCAAGCTGGCGACCGCGATCATGTATGCAACCGTCACCAACATCGTTGCCTATCTGCCTTTCCTTATGGTGACCGGCAGCACGGGAGAATTCCTTTTCAGCCTGCCTATTGTGATGACGGTAGCGCTGATTGCTTCCCGACTGGTTTCGATGTCCTTTATTCCTATGTTGGGCTACTATCTGCTTCGCCCGGAGAAAAAGGTCGAGAAGACGCTCGAGGAACAACGCAACAGCGGCTTTTTCGGTATGTATGCGCGGGCTGCGCGATACTCCATCGAACATCGCTGGAAGTTCTTCTTTGGTTCGCTGGTCTTCCTTGCACTGGGCATGTTTATTTTCTCGCGGCTTTCAAGCGCCTTTTTCCCGGAAGACGTTCAATATTGGTCATACATCGACGTGTGGCTGCCGAACGACGCCACTCTCGAGGCGACCAATCAAACGACGCAAAGGGTGGAGCAGATTGTGCGGGAGAAGGCGGAACAATTTGCCAAAGAGCACCCGCAGAAGGAGCATCCCGAAGGTGTCCTGCGGTACGTGACGACCTTCGTGGGCGGGGGCGGCCCGCGCTTCTGGTTCTCCGCTTCTCCTCAGTTACAGCAATTGAATTACGCCCAGGTACTGGTCGAAGTCACGGATAAGGAGATTACGCCGCAATTTATCCGGGAGCTGCAGCCGGTGCTTACCGCGTCGATTCCCGGAGCCCGGATGGATGCACGCCAGTTGCTCACCAACCCAATCGACTATCCGATTGAAATCCGGATCTCGAGCACCGCCGATGTCAATGCCAGTGACGAAGGGGCGGATATTCGCAGCCTGCGCGGGATAGCGGGCAAGGTGGAGGATGTTTTCCGCTCGATTTCCCTGGCCCAGCGGACACGCAATGAGTGGGGCGAGGAAAATGCCCTGGTGTCGCTGACCATCGATCCGGATCGCGCCAACCTTGCCGGCATCACCAACATGGACGTCGCCAACTCTTCGACGGCGGGTCTGAGCGGCTCGACGGTCAGCGTTTACCAGGAAGGCCAGAAGCAGATACCGATTGTGGCTCGCCTGCGGATGAACGAACGCTCTCAGCTTTCCGATATTCAGAATCTGTATGTCTACGGCTCGCAGGAAAATACCAAGGTCCCACTCGTCCAGGTTTCCAATATCGAACACGACCTGGTGAACGGCCGCATTGTGCGGCTGGAGCAGTTCCGGACGATGAATATTCGCAGCTTCCCTGCCCCGGGACATCTCAGCTCCGAGATCATGAAACAGGCCATGCCCAGGCTGCAAGCCATCCAGGCGTCGCTCCCGCCCGGATACAGCATGAAAATCGGAGGTGAATATGACAAAACCAAGAACGGTTTCAAAAATCTGCTGCTGGTGATGGTCGTTTCCTCCGCGGCCATTTACCTGGCGTTGCTCTTCCAATTCAAGAATGCGATCAAGCCGCTACTGGTTCTGGCGGCGGCGCCTTATGGCATGATGGGCGCCTTTGCCGCCTTGTGGATTATGGGTGAGCCGTTCGGATTCATGGCATTCCTGGGAGTGGCGAGTCTGATCGGCGTGATTGTCAGTCACTCCATTGTGCTTTTCGACTTTATTGAAGAGCGGCATGCGGCAGGAGACGACTTTGAACTGGCGCTGATCGATGCCGGAATTCTGCGTCTGCGCCCGGTGTTAATTACCGTCGGCGCCACAGTCCTGGCGCTGCTTCCGCTCGCTCTGCATGGAGGGCCGTTGTGGAAACCGCTTTGCTATGCCCAGATCGGCGGCCTGCTGGTGGCGACCGTAGTTACTAAGTTGCAAGTGCCGGTGATGTATGCCATCTTTGTGCTCGACTTCAAGATTTTGAAATGGGAAACCGCTGAAAATGAGCTACCTACTCCGCCGTCTACACAACCGCTGCCTAAGCCCACTTACAGCTAGGGACCTAAAGCTGAAGCCGGCGAAAACCCTTTTTGCCGCCCTGGCAATTACAGCTTTGGCCCACCCCGTTTACGGTCAGGATCTCAATGCGGCGCCCAAGACCTCCGGACCCGCGATTCTCAAGGATTATGACCAGGCGATCGATGCCATTGCCGAGCACGCGATGCAGTCTGTGGTCGAGATCGAAGTAACCGGCTACGGCGTGCCCGAGCACGACAAGGACTCGGACGATCAGTCACCGCCCCTCGAAAGGCAGCGTTCCATTGGGTCTGGAGTCATCGTCGATCCGGATGGATACATCATCACCAACAACCACGTCATCGCCGGAGCGATACGTATCCGGGTAATCATCGCGCCCACCACGGTTGAGTTGGCGACGGATCAGACGAAGATGCACAATCCGCAGCGGGTCTACGAAGCCAAGTTGATTGGGACCACGCGATATGCGGACCTGGCACTCATCAAGATTGAGGCGAAGGATCTCCCCTTTATTCCCTTGCCAAGAGAATTTCACTTTCGCTTAGGCCAGACGGTAGTTGCGATTGGAGCGCCGGAGGGTCTGGACCACACCGTCACCAAGGGAATCATCAGCGCGGCAGGACGGCAGCCTGAGGTGGATCGGCCCATGGTGTATGTGCAGACGGATGCGCCAATCAACCCCGGCAACAGCGGCGGCCCACTGATCGACCGCAATGGAAACCTTGTCGGGATCAACACCTTCATTGTTACGTCCGGCGGAGGCAGCGAAGGTCTCGGCTTTGCCATCCCGGAACCGATTGTCCGCTTTGTCTACCAGGAACTGAAGGAACACGGGATCGTGCCCAATGTGACGATCGGCGCGCATACGCAATCGATTACACCGGCGCTGGCTGCGGGCCTGAAGCTGCCGCAGGACTGGGGAGTGATCCTGTCCGATATCGACCAGAACAGCCCGGCCGCGGCGGCAGGCCTGCAACCCAGGGACATCATCACCGAGATCGACGGGCGAGTGGTGGATTCGCTGCCCAAGTACGCGGCGTTCCTGTATGTTCATCCCCGCAACACGCCGATGAAGATGGACGTATTGCGCGATGGCAAGCCTCTCACCGTTTCAGTGACCGCGGCTAATGCACCGCCGCTGGTTGATAACCTCTCCGACCTTATTAACCCAAAGCGGGACCTGATTAGCCCGTTGGGCATTTTCACCATCGACCTGAAGAATTCGCCCGTGACCGCGATGCTGAACCTTCGCTCCGAGACCGGCGTCCTGGTAGCAGGGTTGCTTGGAGGCGAACCCGCCGTGGCTGCGGATCTGTCGACGGGCGATGTGATCCGAGCTGTGAACGGTGCTCCGCTTCATGATTCTGCGCAATTGCGGCAGATTCTCGCCGGCTTCAAGCCTGGAGACGCGGTGGTGCTCGAAGTGGAGCGGCAGTCGGTATTGCAGTATGTAGCTTTTGAAATGGAATAAGCGAGTGGGTCCGGTGTGCAGCACCTGGCCCGGATTGAGGCGGACAAATGAAAGGCTTTGTTCTCGTACTGACCCTGCTTGCCTCTGGTGTGATGGCGACGGCGCAAGACACCCCCATGGTTGCTGCCGCCAACAAGCTTCAGGCGGATATCGCAAAGGCGCTGCCTGCTTCTACTCTTAGCGACGACGAGAAGGCAAAAATGACCGCGGATGCCGCACAGTTGATAACCAACGCCAACAAGCGGGCCAAAGGCGAGGCGCCTGACCGGAGCGCAGGCAGAGCCGCGGGCATGGATATCGGGAAGAAGATTTCGAGCGGCAAGTTGCAAAAGACGGATGCCGAGGTGATCCGTCAGGATCTGAAAGATTTGCAGGCCGCGGCTAAGTAGTTCTGGATTCTCAAACCGTTTTGTAACCCCACTTCCGGTTCGCCCAGACCGGCTTTTACGCCACCAACCTCAACAGGAAATCCGGGGTAGCGAAGTGGAGAGACCTGCAGTTTCCTTCCTGGAAAAGCAGCTCTCCCCTACCCACAGGTTTGTCGTCTCGACCGAAGCGTAGCGAAGTGGAGAGACCTGCAGGTTCCTTCCTGGAAAACCAGCTCTCCCCTACCCACAGATTTGTCATCTCGACCGAAGCGTAGCGAAGTGGAGAGACCTGCAGTTTCCTTCCTGGAAAACCAGCTCTCCCCTACCCACAGGTTTGTCGTCTCGACCGAATCGTACCCGGATTTCCTGCCACGCTGCGCCGGATACGTCCGCGTGTGCGCCTTTCCGTTCAAGAAAGGCGCATGAAGCTCGCCTACGCCACTAACCTCAACAGGAAATCCGGGGTAGCGAAGTGGAGAGACCTGCGGTTCGTTTGACAGGCGGCAGAGGCCGGGGCCAACCGATCAGTTTCTGACGGCGGCGCCGAAGCCTCAACCCTGGGGCAGCCGTAATCTCGCCAGAAAGGCTAGAGCAGTTTCGCAATTGGTGTAGACCGAAGCGACAGGCCTTTACGTGGTTTTCTCCCAAGGAAAACCACACCTCGCGATCTTTTTTAGTTCACAGTAATTGCGAAACTGCTCTAATCGCCCATTCTCTACGGTTTGCTCAGCTTCAGATCGCTGACCGTGCCCTCCGTATTGTGAGCAAAACGAATGCCGTACAGGCCGTCGGTCGATTTCAGCTTACCCGTCGTCACCAGGTCCGCCTTGTTGTATGTGCCCACGACAACATCATTAATGGCGCACGTGACCTTGTCGCCCTTTACAGAGATGGCAATCTTCTGCGACACCGGTTCCCCCGGGCCGGCGGCCTTGTGGATCGCGTCATTCGCTTCTCCACGCCCGTTTACCTGGAAAGGCTCTGGTCCAAATCCGCGCATGATGAACGTGCCGCTGCCGTACGCCGCGCAATACAGCTCGCTATGGTTCGGCGTGCCCAGGTCGCTGCCCGCAATCACCAGACCATACGGATGCGGATGGCTATTCAGGTTCATATATTTAGGTTCGTTGAAAGTAGCGGAGACCGTGTAATTGCCGCTCGCCTTGTTTTTAGGATTCCAGAAGGTAGCCGCCGGGCCGGTGGTAATGTGCAGCACCTTCCCTTCTTCGGTCACCTTTGTATCGTTGACCGTTTGTCCGGCCTTTTCCGCTTTTTCGTCGATCTGGCCTTGCCATCCAGGCGCCGTGATGCCCCCGCCTGCGACCGGGCGGGAAGCATCCTGGCCTAGAACAGGCAACACGGAGGGGATAAAGACAGCGATGGCTACTGCAAGAGTGGATCTTAGGCTCAGGCGCATGGAGTGTCCTTTCGGAGAGGGAACTTTACTCGCGAGAATTGTAATCGAACCGCTCTCACATGTTGTCAAAGGAGGAAATGTGCCGTTGCTCCTGCTTAGATCGGGATGACAATTCCGTTGCCCAGCCGGCCGTTCAGAATTCGTCTTGACAAACGCATCCTCGCCGGTCTTTAATTCCCCTAATGGCTAATTAGCCAGTAGGCAAATTAGCCGGTAGGCAAATTAATTGTCCGATCCATTAAACGCAACCTTCGCCGCCCTCGCCGACCCGACCCGTCGCGCGATCCTGGCGCGCCTGTCGCAAGGGGAGCTTTCAGTCGGAGAGCTCGCAGAACCATTCTCGATTGCGCCCCCTTCCATCACCAAGCACCTCAAGGTTCTGGAGCGGGCGGGTCTGATCAGCCGCAGCCGCATCGCCCAGAAGAGGCCGTGCCGCCTGGAGGCCGCTCCGCTACGGCACGTCTCCGAGTGGCTGGAGCAATATCGCAGCTCGTGGGAGCACAGCATGAGTCGGCTCGATGATTACCTGGGAAAACTGGAAACAGGAGAAAAGAAGAAGCATGCTCGCCGGAAAAAGCGTTAGTGTCGAAGCCTATTTGCCCTCCGAACGGGAGATCGCCTTCTCCTGCGTATTTCAGCGCAGTGCGCAGACGCTGTTCGAGGCGTGGACGACGCCCGAGCATCTCCGCCGGTGGTGGGGCTGTGAGGGCTCAACCATCACCCACTGCGCCATCGATCTTCGCATCGGAGGCCCCTGGAGCCTGGTCATGCGAATGGCGGATGGGTCCAACCACCCTTTCCATGGCACATACCGTGAAATTGCACGGCCAAACCGGCTTGTCTACACGGAGCAGTACGAGATGCCTCAATTCGGCAATCCCGAATGGCTGACCACCGTCACCTTCGAGGAGATCGCTGGGGGAACTCGCTTGACTCACGTGATTCAGCACAAGTCGCGCGCTGTTCGCGATGCTCATCTGCAAGCAGGTATGCAGGAAGGCATGATCCAGACGCTGACCCGCTTGGATCAACACACGGCTGCTTTGGAACTGAAGTAGCGACGCACCAACCTGTAATGCAACGACGTCACCTCCAAATGGAGCTGCTATGAAACTGCTGACTCAACTGAACTTCCCCGGCACCTGCGCGCAGGCTTTTGCATACTACGAACAGCATCTGGGCGGAAACATCATCATGCTCATGAGGCAGAGCCAGGCGCCCGGAGCTCCTCAAAACGCCGCGGGACCGGATCCGGTGATCCATGCTCGTCTCCATCTAGGCGAAACGATTCTGCTCGGAAACGATGTGCCGCCCGATCGCTTTCAGCCCATGCGCAGCACATATCTCTATCTGGCGGTTGATTCCGCCGGCGAAGCAGAAAGAATCTACGGCCTGCTCAAGGAAGGCGGCCAGGTCTTCATGCCATTACAGGAGACGTTTTACGCCTCGCGCTTCAGCCAGCTGCGCGACCAGTTCGGCACACTCTGGAGCCTGATCCACGAACGAGCGATGCAATAAACGTGGCTCAGGCTTGTCAGGATTGCTCGGGGTTTCATTCTGCCCGCAGCGTCCTCATGGGATCGATCGAGGCCGCTCTGAGAGCGGGTACGAGGCAGGCTCCGATGACCACCAGCAGGAGCACTGCGGGCACGGCGAGAAATGTGATCGGATCGAATCGGCTCACCTCGAAGAGTGATGCCGACAACACCCGAGTCAGAACCGCGGCGCCGCCAAGCCCCAGCAGCAAACCAAGCGCAGCCACGCGAAGGCCCTGCAACAAAATCAAACCGAGAACGCCTGCTCGCGACGCACCGAGGGCAATGCGCACACCGATCTCAGCCGAGCGTTGCTGTACCGTGTATGCGAGAACTCCGTTGATTCCGACAGCCCCCAGCAGCATCGCCATGGCAGCGAAAAGCGTGAGCAGCGTGGTTTGAAATCGGCGCTTTGCCCTGGCCTGCGCAGTGAGTTGTGCCATCGTTTCGATGCCGGAAAAGGCCAGATTGGGATCGACCTGCCGAAGTGCTGTCCGCAGCGAGGGGCCAAGACTGTCGGGCGGCAGTGTAGAGCGAACGACAACCGCGCTTCCATCAATATCTTTCTGCCATAGCGGTTCGTACGTTTCCGGCAACGCAGGAGCTTCAAGACTGCTATGGTGAACGTCTCCGACGACCCCAACAACCGTCTCCCAAGGATCGTCAGGGCCCGAGGTGCGAATGCGGTGGCCCACAGGATCGCGGCCTCCGAAATATTTGCTGGCGAAAGCATGGTTGACGATGATGACCGAAGGGGCATCGTCAACGTCGCCTTCCTCGAAAAACCGCCCGCGCAAAAGGGGTATTCCCATCGCAGAAAAATATCCTGGCGTAATGGAGCGAGCATTGACAGGTTGATCTTTCGCGTTCGCGTCCCCGTCCACCGACAATCGAGCGAGGCTTTCGGACCCACTCAAGGGAAGAGCGTTAATCACTCCAGCTGACTCTACGCCGGGAATTGCCTCAATCTTTCCCAGCAGGTTTCGGAGCAACGCGAACCGTTGCGCGCGTGTACCGTACTGGGCGTCGGGGGACACGCTCATGGAGATGGTTGACGGTAAAAATCCAGTTTTTACCGAGGCAACTTTTGCGTAACTACGCAGGAGCAGTCCGGCGCCGGCCAGCAGGGATACGACAAAGGCAAGCTCCGCAATCACCAAGGAATTTCTGATGCGGCTGCTTCTTCCAATACTTCCTCGGCTGCCCCCGCTTTTCAGGAATTCGATGGTATTGGGGCGGGCGGCAACAAACGCCGGAAGAACTCCGAATGCGATGCTTGTGAGCACACTCGTGATCAAAGTGAACAAAAGCACTCGGCCGTCGATCGAGGCCTCGTCAAGCCGGGGAATGTTGCCCGGATCCATGCGCAGCAATCCATGCAGAAAGAGATATGCAATCGCGATACCTACGATTCCGGCGGATACCCCAAGCAAAAGGGATTCCGTCAGCAATTGGCGCACGATTCGCCCCTTGGCCGCCCCGAGTGTGATGCGCACGCCCAATTCATGGGTACGAGCTGCCGCCCGAGCGAGCAACAGGTTGGCCGCATTGCCGCAGGCAATCAGCAACACGCAAACCACAGCCCCCAGAAGAAGCCACATCAATTTGCGCAAAGGACCGATGCTGCTCTCTCGGAGCGGTTGGACATATCCTCCCCACCCCCGCAGTTCGGGACTATGGAGAAGATCAAGCCGCGCCATGATCGTGCTCATCTCCATCCGGGCTTGAGCCATGGAAACACCAGGTTTTAGCCTCCCAAGTGCATACCCGGACGCATTATCGCGCCCAGCCCTCTGCTGCGGAGTCAGCGCCAAAGGTATCCAAACGTCAGTCTGGGCGCCGTAGCCCGATCCTACCCCGGGTGGGAAATCCAGCGAATGCGGATAGCCAAACTCCGGTGACATCACCCCGATGACTTGGTAGGATTGCCGATCCAGGCGCAAAAACTTACCCAGAACCTGTGGGCTCTTGGCGAACATCGATTGCCAAAGAGCATGGCTGATGACCACGACGTGGCTGTGCCCGATATGATTGTCGCCCGCAAGAATCGCCCGTCCAATTTCTGGAAAAGACTGCAACGTAGAGAAGAAGTTCCCATCGACACGCGCGGCCCCGATCGGCACCGCCCCACTCTGCGAAGTCAAATTAAAATACGTCTGCTCGAAAGTGGTCATCTCGGCGAAAGAATGAGTCTGCCGTTGAATGTCGAAGAAATCGGCATAACTGGGACCGAAGGCCTCGATGGGAACGTTGGCGCCGAGGTGCGGGTTGGGAGTCAGCACGTAAACCAGGCGCTCAGGATCCCCGTATGGCAACGAGCGAAGAACTACAGCATTCAGGATGCTGAAGATTGCCGTGCACGCGCCGATCCCAAGGGCGAGAGTCAGCACCGTCGTAATCGTGAAGCTAGGATTTTTGCGTAGCGTACGCCAGCCATAACGGGTGTCCTGAAGCAGGGAATCCATCCAGGGGAACAACCGCCGTTCCCGGTGAGCCTGACGCGTCTGCTCCGCACCCCCAAGCCGGATGAGCGCTTGGCGGCGAGCTTCCTCGGGCGTGAGACCGGCCCGGATGCCATCGTCCATGTGCAAGGCGATGTGAGATTCGAGTTCGGCGGCGAAATCATCCTCGGCGGGGTGACGATCGAACAGGCCGAGAATACGGAAAGCGAAAGCACGCAGTCTCCTCATTCGCTGCTCCTATGTCTCACTGGCGGGGCGCAGGAACCGGGCAAGGATCGTGGTGGTCTGCTCCCATTCCGCGGCGGCTTTCTTAAGTTGCTTCTGCCCCGCTCTAGTTAGCTCGTAGTACTTGGCTCGACGGTTGTTTTCAGAAAGGCCCCACCGCGAGCGGATAGAGCCTTCCTGCTCGAGCTTAAGGAGCGCCGGATATAACGTGCCATAGTTCAACTGCAAAAGATCGCCGCTGGTTTGCTCGATGCGTCGCGCCAGGCCGTATCCGTGCAGCGGGCCGAGCACTTCCAGCGTGCGCAGCACCATGAGGGCCAGCGTCCCCTGCCAGACATCGGTTTTATCACCCACTCCGCGCCCTCCTATGGGAGAACAATAGGAGGAGTATACCCCGGCCCCTATGGGAAGGCAATAGGGACGAGCGGGCTGACAGAACCTGTTACGGACGTGATCCGGCATGCGGTGTTTCCTGGGAAAACCGCCCTTTCGCCCTTTCTTGGATCTGATAAATCTACTCATGCCGGGCCAGCGATCGTTGGACGGCGGTGAAGCTTGGGCCGGGTAACGGTCGCTTAGAATGGCCTCATGCCCATCTGGAAGGTTATTGTCCTCGCCATCGTGCAAGGTCTCGCCGAGCTTCTGCCTGTCTCCAGCTCTGCCCATGTCGTGACAGCAGAGAAGCTTATGCACTTGGACCCATCCGCTCCGGCGATGACCCTTTTACTGGTTCTAATGCACACCGGCACGATGTTTTCGGTCATCGTCTACTTCTGGTCGCAATGGCGTGACACCTATTTCTCCAGTCCGGCTCGATTGAAGCGGACTGCTGGGCATCTTGTAGTGGCGACGATCCTCACAGGGGTTATCGGCGAAGGCATCGTAAAAGGAATTGAACACACGTTTTTCAACGGCGCTCCGAAGGCCCAGATTGAGGATCTCTTTGGCCGGCTTGATCTGGTGGCGCCGGCGTTGTTCGCTGCCGGGCTCGTCATTCTCGTCGCAGGAATACGAGAGCGAGCTGCGGAATCTCTTGCCGTGGCGCGGAAACAGTCACTAGAGTCGGAACTGACCTTGAACCAGGCCGCATTGATGGGTGCTGTCCAGGGGTTGTGCCTACCGTTTCGTGGGTTCTCACGATCCGGTGCAACGATTTCGACCGGGATGCTATCGGGTGCGCCACGTCTCACAGCTGAGCACTTCTCATTTGCTCTTGCGGTCATCTTGACCCCTCCGGTGGTCTTTCGGGAAGCACTCCGTCTACGCAACGCCCCGATCGTCTCGACTCCAGATCCACATGGCGCAATTGCAACGAGCTTGATCGGATGCGTACTTGCGTTCTTGGCTGGATTAGTTGCTTTGAAGTGGCTGAGCCGCTGGCTCGAGCAAGGCCGCTGGTACTTGTTCGGTGTTTATTGCCTGCTCGCTTCAATGGTGGTTTTCTTGTTGTATCGTTGCGGCTACTAGTCGCCGAGTCAAGAAATTTTTGTTCTGCCCAAGTCCGAAATGCACTCAACTGGGATCTATAGAGTCGGACGCAATCTGAATTCGCGCCGCGATTACCCAATAATCGTGACGATAGCCACCATCACCGTCCGTTGTATGCAATACTGCAATTCTTAACCCCTAAGTTATTTATGGGGGCGGGAATATAAAAGACTTGGCCACCTTGTACAAAATAAACGAGTTAGATCCCGGGCTTGGCCACCTTGTACAAAATAAAAGACTTAGCTTGTAACTAATTAAGGCGAAAATGCTGCGCTTAGTGCGCCCGCAAATTAGCGCTCTTTGACAACTTATCCATCCTCGAAGAGGGACGCCAGGCAAGGAGGAGACGGATGGAAGAGCGCAGCAGTTATCGGGTTTCGGTTTGCTGCAGGTACTCGATATAGCCGAGTAGCGCACCCCAGTGATAAAACCGGTCGCTACTGGTCACGTCATCGCCTGTCCCGGTTATGGCGTTATAGTTTTCGTGCACGTGGCCGTTCTTTGTCCATTCCTGAAGAAAGAGTTGGTAGGACTTCTGCGCGAACTCCCGCGTGACGCCGGGAAAGTCGTAGTTGCGCAAGCCAAGATACACGAGGTAGTTCATTGGCCCCCAGATCCGGCCACGCCAGTATTCCTGGTCCTTGAAAGCAGGATCGTTCCTGGCAATGGAGGGGATGACCCACTCTCCCCAGAATTCTTTCGGGTCCAGGAGATTTTTCTTCACCATGAGCTCAGCCTGCTGCGGAGTGGCCGCCCTGGCAAGCAGCGGGTAGAAGTTGGTGGGCGAGAGCCGCTCGCTGAATTGGCCGGTGTGCAGATCCTTGTTGAGGAAAATACCCGCATCGTTATTCCATAAAGTGGCGAGCTTAGACCGGTAACGCTCGGCCCGGGCGCGAATGAGCTTTGCCTGCGAAGCCTCACCCAAAATATCGGCAATCGTCGCCAATGCATTGCAGTCTGCGATGTACATGCTCATCAGGCCGACATCCGCGAATTCCAGCTTGCCGCCCGGCTTGTTATACGTCGTGCTGTCATACATGGGACTGTTATCTAACCCGGATTCCAGAATTGCGCCGGCCCGCGTTCCCCGCGAGCCATCGTCCAGATCGGCAGGCTGGTTATCGCCATCGCTGCCCCAGGTGAGATAGCCCTGAATATCACGGTGTTCCGCCCACCATTGATTCCATCGCAGCAACGGCGCGAAAGCGTCCCGGAGAAACCACTTGTCATGGGATCGCTGGTATAAACCAAGGACCGTAATGGCGCCAACGGGAGGTTCGGAGCGGTCCGAGCTTTTCCAGTCGCCGGAGCGAGCGTAATTGGGCACAAAGCCTTGTTGTGTCTCCGTGCGCAAGGTCTCAATCGCATTGGCATAAGCCAGGTCGCGATCGCCGATGGAGGCCATGGTCGCGGCAAAAAAGGTATCCCAGTCAAAGATGACGTAGCCGCCCCAGTTCACACTCCAGACCCGCGAGACCGGAGACACGACACGGCGGCCTTCGGGCTCGTAGATGGTGTCCCAACCAATAACGGTTTGGATGGCATCGGCTACTTCTGCCGCTTTCCCGGCGGCCTTGTTCGATTGCTTGTAGGTGTCGCTTGCCTGCCCGATGATGGACCGGATCTTCTCGATGCTGAGGCGGGAGCCTGTGCTGATACCAACGGCCTGGGTGAAATCCTCAGTGAAGTAGGCTCCGCCCAGGGGAAAATTCGGATCTTGCTGGCCGGCGCAGGTGCAGTAGATATTCACGGAATGGAGCGGTCCGCGAGCTTCCATGCGATCGGACTGTTGGATGACCGTTCCGGGACGATTCCAGAGATAGTTCACGGAAAAGGCGATGGTTGCAGGGACCGCGGACAATGGCTGTGACGGAAGCGGCGTGGCGAGCATAACCAGGTTGGCTCCGTCATGCGCGGTTTGCAGGCGCAGGCTGTGACCTTTCCAGGAAAGACGCAAGTCGGTGTAGCTGCCGCGCCAGGAATGCGGTCCGGGAAAGACCTGCTCCGCACCCTTCGCTTGCCGTCCGATGAGAGCGTCGCCCAGATAGGCATCCTGAAACTCCGTGCTGTTGTGCTTGAGCCCTACATGGATCGCGAGCCCATCCGGCAGCAGCACCTGCGTGGTCACACTGTGCACATCCCAGGTATTCCAGCCCGAAGCGAGCCGCGTTTGCAGCTCTCGATATTCGGCTGAGCTGGGCAGAGGCGCCCCTTGAGACGCTTTGCGTGAGGTGATCTCCTGAGGCCGGGCAACCAGGCATGCGAGGGTGAGAAGAACCACACCCAGCGCGGTTTGTCTGCTAGAGTGCATTGCTATGGAATCTTACATCCGAGTCGCAGGCAAGTTTTGCATGCCTCTATTTTTGTTGTGCGGGTTACGGGCCCAGACGACCTCTACGCCCGCGGTGCCGGATTGGGCCCAGCCAGGCTCCGCGACGCACGTGCAGGTGCCGCCGCCCGCGGACTTTCACCGACCCAGCAGGAATTTCGAAACGCCCATCGGAGTATTTGATGGGCAGTCCGATATCGGAGCCGCGGTGGTTCCCGGCAATGGCGGCTATGACGCAGCCACCCGGCAATATACGGTCACGTCAGCCGGATACAACATCTGGTATTCGCGCGACGAATTTCGCTTTTTATGGAAAAAGATGTCAGGGGATGTTTCGCTGGCGGCAGATGCCACGTTTCCCAATCCCGCCGGATATGGAGATCGCAAGGTGGTTCTCATCATCCGCCAGAAGCTGGAGGATGACTCCAAAGAAGCTATGATCGGCGAGCACGGAACCGGGATGATCCACCTGGCCTGGCGCGCAGACAAGGGGGCGATGATGAAGGATGCGCAGTTTCGCTTTGGCGGCACCCTGGCCGGCGTGAAGGCGCAGCGCATCGGGATCGAAAAGCACGGAGATGCGATCGCAATCTTTGTCAGCCTGACAGGTGAACCCATCCACCAGCTCGGGCCGCCAATCAATCTGCACTTCGAAGAGCCGTTCTACGCCGGGATCGGCTTCTGCTCCCACTTGCCGGCGACGCCAGACACGGGTGCGTTCTCGAATGTTCTTCTGCAGAATGCAGCAGGCGCCGTGCGCTAAAGCAATTTTTCTAATACTGTGATCTGGCGACACCGGTTATGTGCGGCCATAGTCCGGCAACGGGATCTTGCCAGGTGAAATGTAGAAGTAGACCCCGCGCGTCATCAAGATGTGACGAATAGCATCTCGAATGGGTCTGCGTCAACGAGAGCAGATCAATCTATTCTCCGGCGATGGTCATGCCGTCGATACGCAGCGTCGGCGACGCAACGGCGCCCCGGAATTCCAGGTCGCTGGCGATGGCGGTGACGTTATTGAACATCTCGTTCAGGTTGCCGGCAATCGTGACTTCCTGCACGGCGAAGGTTAACTCGCCATTCTCTATCCATAACCCGGCCGCTCCGCGGGAATAGTCGCCGGTCACCATGTTCACCCCAAATCCCATGAGTTCGGTGACATAGAAACCAGTCTTGACGTCAGCCAACAACTGCTGCGGGGGAACCGTTCCGTTTTCCAGGAAAAGATTGCCGCCGCCGATGCCGGGAGTTCCGGCCAGTCCCCGCGCAGCATTCCCCGTGCTGGGCATGTTCAGCTTGCGCCCGGTATAGGTATTGAGTAGGTAATTCTTCAATACGCCTTTTTCGACAATTACCGTGCGTCGCGTCGGCAGGCCCTCTGCGTCGAAGGGCGATGTGCCGAAGAGGCCGGGCAGCGTGCCGTCATCAATTACGGTTACGTTTTCGCTGGCGACTTTCTGCCCCAGCCGGCCCGCCCAGAACGAGGCGCCGCGGTAGATGCTGTCCCCGTTAGCCGCCTCAAAAATGTTGCCGATAAGCGAGCGAGCAACTTCAGGGGCGAAGACCACCGGCGCCCGCTGGGTAGCCACCCGGCGCGCATTCAGCCGTCGCAGCGTACGCCGCGCCGCTTCGGCCCCAATACTTTCCGGAGACTCGAGCCGGGACAGGGTGCGGGCGCTCGAAAACCAATAATCGCGCTGCATTCCCCCTTGCTCCGTCTCCGCAATCGGCATCGCGGACACAGAACAATAGGAACGGCGATATTCGCCGACAAAGCCGCGCGAATTGGCCATCACCTTATGTCCGGTTGCTGCGTCGAAACTGCCGCCGTCGCTCTTGGTGAGCCGGGGATCGGCGGAGAGAGCCGCCGCTTCGGCGCGCCGCGCGAACTCTATGCGCTGCGCCGCGGGCAGACTGTAGACGTCCTCGTAGTAAAGATCCAGATCGGAGGAAAGCTGGCCCATGGCGTCAGCCTCGGGCAAGCCGGCGAACGAATCCTGAGAAGTCACGCGGGCCAGGTCGATGGCCGAGGAAATCAGGTGCGCGAGTCCCGCGGCGGAAAAATCGCTGGTCGATGTGTTAGCCGTGCGATAGGACCCGCTGGAGCCCAAAAAGACCCGCACTCCGATCCCGCGGGCGCCGGATTCCTTCAGCGTCTCGACCTGCCCCAGGCGCACCACGGTAGAGAATTCGTCACCTTCACGGATCACCGCTTCGGCTTCTGCAGCCCCCGCGCGCAGTGCCCGCTCGACGACATCGACGGCCTGCTGTTGCATGTCCGTGGGATGATCGGCGGTAGAAACTGGTGTGACCGTAGACATCATCGGCCTGTTCCGCCGACCGTCATGCGGTCGAGCTTAATGGTCGGCATGCCCACGCCCACGGGAACGCTCTGTCCATCTTTGCCGCAGGTGCCGATACCCTCGTCGAGGGCCAGGTCATTGCCCACCATGGAGACATACTTCAGCGCTTCCGGGCCATTACCGATGAGGGTGGCGTCACGCACCGGAGCCGTGACCTTACCGTCCTCGATCAGGTAGGCCTCCGAAGCGGAGAAAACGAACTTCCCACTGGTGATATCCACCTGTCCGCCACCAAAGTTGACGGCATACAGGCCCCGCTTTACGCTGCGCAGAATATCCTCCGGGCTGTCTTCGCCCGAGACCATATATGTGTTGGTCATGCGCGGCATCGGGATATGCTGGTAACTTTCCCGGCGGCCATTGCCGGTGTCGGCCATCCCCATCAGGCGGGCAGAAAGCTTATCGCTCAGGTAGCCCTTGAGAATGCCATTTTCTATGAGAACGGTCTCCTGGGTAGGCGAACCCTCGTCATCGACGTTGAGTGATCCGCGCCTGGAAGGCATGGTGCCGTTGTCGACCACGGTGACCTTGGAGCTTGCCACTTGCTGCCCGATCAGCCCGGCAAAAGCAGAGGTCTTCTTGCGATTGAAGTCGGCTTCCAGTCCATGACCCACCGCTTCGTGCAGTAAAACCCCCGGCCATCCTGGCCCCAGTACCACTTCCATGTCGCCTGCCGGAGCGGAAACGGCATTCAACTGCAGAATTGCCTGGCGAGCAGCTTCGCGGGCGAAATGTTCCGCGGATTTGTCGCCTTCAAAAAAGTTAATCTCCACCCGTCCGCCACCCCCGGACCCCCCGCGCGAGCTGCGCGATCCATCACGGGCAATGACGTAGCAATTTAAACGGGCCAGCGGTTGGGTGTCGTGGGCAAAGGTGCCATCGGAGGCAACCACCAGGATGTGGCGCAGCTCGTCGTTGTAGCCCGCGCGCACCTGGACAATTCGCGAATCATAGGCCCGGGCGGCTTGGTCAGCACGCATCACCAGGTCCAGCTTCGGGGCGATCCCCGCGTCCGCATCGGCTGCTGAGATGGGATAGAGGCTCGTTTTCGCAGTTTCCCGAAAGCCGGCAATCTGTTGCTTCGAAGGCCCGTCTGCGATCAGGGCGGCCGTGCGTGCGGCCCGCATCAGCCGTTCGGCGGAAAGATCGTCCGTGTACGCATATCCGGTGCGGTCTCCCGAGCAAACGCGAACTCCGCAGCCCGCGCTCACTCCCTGGCTGGCCGATTTAACCAGTGACTCATCTACGGAAATCGACGTGGAGCTGATGGACTCGAAATAAAGGTCGGCGAAATCGCCGCCCGCCGAGAGCGCCTCACCAAGGCACTTCTCGATGGTCCGGGCGCTCAGTCCAAACTTTTGAAAGAAGTGAAGTTCGTGCTCGGGAAAGTTCATCGGCAGGCCAGGAACGCAATATTGATCATATTGACATTCTAGACCGCGCGCACAGGTGGGTAAACAGGACGGGACCTGAACCGGCCCCGGCCCTCTCGTAGGCTATCTCGCTGTGGCAAAACTGCTACTTGGTGAAGATATCGTGGCTCTCGTCGAACTTCTTTTCCCTCTTACTGGCTCTCTCGGCAGCCTCTTCCGCTATCCGGTCAATCCTTACGTCCTGGCCTGTCTCGGGAGTCTGGAACTCCTCGAGGTTCGATGGACGGTCGATCGTGTTTTCGTCAGCCATACTTTTATTCCTCCGCTACTCAGATGCGGGGATTAAGCTGTTTGCCGGGTGGAAAAGAATTAATTTGATGAAAACTATCTGCCGGTTGCTTGTTTCCTTGATCTTTCTGGGTGGCTATGCCATGGCACAGGAGCCGCTTGTGCACGGAATCTGGGTCTGGAAGACACCCATTCTTCTTGACCTGCCATCCCGGGGCGAAGCCTTACGGGATTTTTGCCGATCCAACCAAATTAATGAGGTGTATCTTTCCTTCACCTCGCAAAACGGCGGCTCAGCGGAGCAGCAGGAAATCGAGAAGCTCATTGGCCTGCTGCATCATGCGCAGATTCGCGTCGAAGCCCTTCTTTCGAGCGCAGATGCCGATGAGCCCGGCAAGCATCGCGATAAGCTGATGGCCCACGTACAAGAGGTTTTGTCCTATAACCAGCACCACGCTCACGAGCGATTCGATGGCATCCATCTCGACATAGAGCCGTGGCAGCGCCAGGAAAACAAGGGTCCCGGCAACCTGCAATTCCTGCCCGGGCTGCTGGATGCTTATCGGGCGGTTCGTGTTTTGGCCGGGCAGGACAGGATGACGGTGAACGCTGACATCCCCAACAAGCTCCTGAAGGCGGACGTGAATCAGCGCCGCGCGCTCATGTCTTCGTTGCCGCGCCTGACACTGATGCTCTACGAGTTAAGCAGCCCCGGCGACGGGCTGAGCCCTGCCGCGCAGGCGGACAAACTTCGCCAGGCCGCCTCACAATATATGGAAATGGCCTACCACGGGCTCAATGGCCCGGATCTGGCCCGCCTGACAGTCGGTCTTCGCTACGCCGACTACCGGCAGCAGATAACTTCTATGTTGAACCTGGTGCAGCAAATTTTCAGCACAAATCCCCACTACCTTGGCTGGGCATGGCACTCCTACAACGACGTGATGCCGTCCAATTAAGTGACTGGCAGAGGGCAAGTCAGTGGTAGAGGGTCACCTTTCCATCGACCACGACGGCCACGTATTTCCTCGCTTCGAGAAACTGCATGACCTTTCTGCCCTGGCGCGCGAGCGTTGCCCAGCGCGAGTTGGTCTGGGCATTTTGCTCTACACCACGTAAAGTTCGGCCGCCAAATTGGAAATCTACTTCGCGCAATTTGGCCCGGCTGGTTCGGCGTACGGGATAAGTCTCATCCTCGAGCCTTACGGTTTTGCCATTCTCTTCGAAGACTTGCCGCCAGACGGAAATCAGGACTTCTTCCAGGCTCATAAAGGTCGCCCCTACTCCGCGCGCATGATTACCGTAGGATCGGTTCGCACAGCCCGGAGGGCGGGCAGCAGCGTTCCCAGGAGCGCGGTTACAAGACACAATGCCGCGGCGAACGAGAACGTCAGTGCATCCGCCGGCTGCACGCCGGCCAGAAGACTTTGTATCAATTTAGCCGCGATATATGCCAACACCAGTCCAGGCGCCAGCCCGGCCAAGGCTAGACGACCCCCCTGAGCCAAAACGATTTTGAAAATGTGCTTTTGGTCCGCACCCAGTGCTACGCGGATGCCAAACTCCTGCTGTCGCATCGACACCGTGAACGCCAGCAGCCCGTAAATACCCAGGCCGGCCAGCAAGACCGCCACGCCGGTAAAGACAACCAATACCCGCATCTGGATGGTCCGCGACTCGGTCTGCCCGGCGATCACTTCTTCCATCGTTCTGATGTTGGTGATCGGTAGCTCGGAATCACTTGTGCGTACGATCTCGCGAACCGCCGGCACCAAAGAGTCCACCGGCTGTGTGGAGTGGATAACCAGGTCTCTGGGCGTATAAGGGCTGAACCATCCATCGGCAACCTGTTGGTAGCTGAGGTACACCTGGGGTTCGCTGCTTCTTTCCAGGCCTCGTACATGGATGTCGGGAACAACCCCTACGATCTCCCAGTCGTGAAATGCGAAGGTGAAGTGCTGGCCGATGGGTTGCTGGTGCGGCCAGTTGCGCTGAACCAGCGATTCGCTCACCACGGCGATGTACGGCCGGTTGGCTGTATCGCTTTCGCTGATTCCCCGGCCGGACTGGATCGGAATGCCCAGCGTGGCAAAGAATTCAGGAGTGACAAAACGCATGCTGGCGACATTGTTTTCCGCCGGGCTCTGGTACCGCCCGTTGACCTGCACGGGCCAGATGCCGCCACCCCACACCATGGGTAGGGCGCTCGTGTAAGCTGCATCCTTGACCCCGGGCTGGCTCCGGATCGATGTCAGCACTTTGTTATAGAACTGTTTGCGCACATCCGTCTTGTCGTATTTCGGATTTGGCAATTGAGTCCGCAGTGTCAGAATGCCGCTGGTTCTGAACCCCGGGTCCACCGCCTGTACTCTCCACAGGGCGCGCAGCAACAATCCTGAGACGACGAGCAGAACAACCGATGCTCCGACTTCCGCCATCACCAGGGCTGCGCGTGCCCGGTGATGACCAGCTCCTCCGTTCCGCGTGCCCACTTTGAGCCCGCCCGAGCCCGCTCCGCGGCACGCCTGCAGTGCCGGAGCAGCACCAAATCCGGCGACCGTAAGGATCGTCAAGCCAAGCGCAAGCGATAACATCGTTCCGTCGATCGGCGGCGCCTGTTGTACAGGAAGTGCATTGGGTACCAGGTGGGAAAAAAGAGGCAAGGCTGCGATCGCCACAGCGGTAGCACTGGCGCCACCCGCAATCCCTAGAAGAAGGCTCTCGGTGAGAAGCTGGCGAAGCAGATTGCGGCGGTTCGCCCCCAGCGATAGACGAATCGAGAGCTCTCGTCGGCGAGCCAGCGAGCGCGCCAGCACGAGATTGGCCAGATTGGCGCAGGCAATCACCAGGACGCATAGGGCGGCTCCGCACAACCCCCCCAGCAGCACACGGGATTGCGTCGATACCTCATCCCGCAAGCTGACCACGGATAAGCCAACGTCCTCGTTTTCCTTCGGGTATTTGTGTTGGAGTTGGGCAGCGATCACCGACAATTCGCTGCCCGCCTGGGCTCCTGAAACTCCCGGTTTCAAGCGGCCGATGCCGGCCAGATAGTTGTTCGTCCGGTTCTGGTAGTCTTCTTCCTCAAACCGGTAAGGCGTCCAGAAAAATGTTTCGCGCGTGGGAAACAGAAAATCAGCGGGCATCACCCCGATCACCGTGTACGGCTGATCATCCAGGGAAATAGATCTTCCCAGGATGTCCCGGTCACCTCCGAATGCTGTTTGCCACAGCGTGTAGCTCAGGACCACCGTGCCGGGAGCACCCGCCTTTCCGTCGTTCTCCGCGAAAGAGCGGCCAAACAACGCCGGCGCTTGCAGCACATTAAACAGATTCGCAGTTACCGAGGCCCCATCGATCCTTCGCGGCTCGCCCTGCCCCACCAGACTCATCGAGCTGGCATTAAAAGCGGCGAGGGCCGAAAAAGAAGTACTGGTGGCGCGGACATCGCGGAAATTTGCTGGAGAGAGATCCCAACGGGAATATGCCCCTTGCTTTCCCCAAACTTTCACCAGCCGGTTCGGCTCAGGGAAGGGAAGCGGTCTTACCAGCACAAAATTCGCCAGCGTAAACACGGCAAGGTTGGCGCCGATGCCGATGGTCACGAGCAAAACCGCGGTCAGGGTAAAACCCGGGGAGCGCAACAGTGACCGTGCCGAATGCAGCAGGTCCCGCCGGGCTATCTCCCAATGGACCAGTCCCGCGTTTACCACGACCTCGGCCACGGTAGATAGCCAGAACCTGGATCTGGCGGCAATTCCTTCCCGCCGCTCCCACTCGAGCGCGAAGATGGCGCTCATCTCATCGCCGTACTCGGCCTGGAACGACGATGGATAAAGGTGAAGAAGCCATCGATAGAGGCTCATCCCGTCGTCCTCGGCGCGATTCCGCACAAACGCGCCATTTTCAGCAGGTCGCGCAGCCGTCCCGCTTCCCCCTCGGCGGCAGCACGGCCAAGCGGAGTAATGCGGTAATATCTCCTTCGCTCATCGTCCAGTTCCGGGGCGGGCCTGCTGCGCGTCTCAACAATCAGGCCGGCTTCGAGCATCCGTTGGATCGAGCGATAAAGCGTGCCCGCGCTCAGCTTCAGCTCGCCCTGGGTCCGCCTGGTTACCTCCAGAATGATGGCGTAACCGTGACGGTCTTCATCGGTCAGAGAAAGAAGGATATGGAACGTAGCAGGTTGTAATGGCAGCAGGGCCTTCACATCTTCGCTCATGCCCTCTCACTATATGCATAGTGGATATATGCGTCAAGCATGCACTCATCCTCGCAAGCAACCCTTTCTTTGTCATCCCAGGAGCTTGTGACTTTTTGCCTTCAGCAGGGCCGAGTGCGAGCCGCAAATCTCGAGTTTCCTTCACGCCTGATCGCCAGACTCCGTTTGTTCATCGGGAGCAGACGAGACGGGTACTATGATGGCGCAATGAAGAAGGCCCGCCTTAACGCCGGTTTCGAGCTTAAGGTCAAGCCGCGCAAGACCTTGCCCTATGAGTTTGTGCTC
>JBARKD010000084.1:0-4144 GCA_049800615.1 Acidobacteriaceae bacterium
TCAACCGGCGATAGATCTTTATGGAACCATCGGTTCGCACGCAGACACTTTAAGCCCCTGAGGGAAATGCCGTCTGGCCAACCCTCAACTTTCAGGCAGCACAATGGCGTCTTGCAGTTTCTCTTCCACCAGCTGGCAAATGGTATGCAGCAGGAATTTGTGCCCTTCCTGGATGCGCGCCGTACTCGTTCCCGGGACCAGCAGTTCAACCTCGGCCAAACCGGAGCACGCACCACCATCGCGCCCCAGGAAGGCAATCGTTTTCAGCTTAAGGTCTTTGGCCGCCGTCAAAGCGCGAACGATGTTCTCGCTTTTTCCGCTGCTGGTAAACGCCACCAGCGCGTCTCCCGGTTTCCCGTAAGCCTCTACCTGCCGCGCAAACAAATCGGCAAAGGAATAGTCATTGCCGATGGCGGTTATATCTCCGCCGTGGGTAGCCAGGGAAATTGCGGGATATCCGCGGCGGTCACGCTCGAAACGTCCCACAAACTCCGTGGTAAGGTGCGAGGCATCGGCCGCGCTGCCGCCGTTGCCGCATGCCAGCAGCTTATGGCCTGAAAGCAGAACCTCTGCAATCGTCGCTGCGGCTGCTTCGACTTGCCCCTCCAGGCCTGACAATTGCTGCAACACCGCCGTGGCCTGGGCAATGTTTGCGGTCAGGACCTGGCGCGTGTCTTTCTTCATCGTTTAGACCCCGATGACTGCACACAGCTCCTTGACCGCATCGGCGCTCTTCTTGAGAGCAGCGTCTTCTTCCTTGGTGAGCTTGATCTCGATAATCTGCTCCAGACCGCGCTCGCCCAGCTTGCAGGGCACGCCTACATAAAGGCCGTGAATGCCATACTCGCCCTCGAGGTAGGCGGCGCAAGGCACAATTTTTTTCTTGTCTTTGAGGATCGCCTCAACCATTTCGACGGCAGCCGCCGAAGGCGCGTAGTAGGCGCTGCCCGTCTTGAGATGCTTGACGATTTCGGCTCCCCCGTCTCGCGTCCTCTGCACCAGACGCTCTACGGTGGCCGCGTCCATAAGCTCGGTAATGGGAATGCCGGCCACGGTGGAATAGCGCGGCAGCGGGACCATCGTATCCCCATGCCCGCCCAATACAAACGCGGTTACGTTCTCTACCGAAACTTTCAGTTCCTCGGCTATAAAAGTCCTGAACCGGGCCGAATCGAGGATTCCCGCCATGCCGATCACACGTTCGCGGTTGAACTTCGCCAGCTTGAATGCGGCCTGCGCCATGGCGTCGAGCGGATTCGAAACAATGATCAGAATGGCATTCGGCGATGCGGCTACCACCTTGCCCACCACTTCCGACATGATCTTGTAGTTGGTGTGCAGCAGGTCGTCGCGGCTCATGCCTGGCTTGCGCGGAAGGCCGGCGGTAATCACCACGATGTCGGAGTTGGCCGTGTGCGCATAATCGTTGGTTCCGGTCACGTGGACATCGCGCTTCTCAATAGGCAGCGCCTCCAACAGGTCAAGACCCTTGCCCTGCGGCACCCCTTCCACGATGTCGATCAACACCACGTCCGCCAGCTCCTTGGCCGCGATCCAGTGGGCTGCCGTGGCCCCCACATTGCCTGCTCCTACGATCGATACTTTCTTTCGCATAGTTCTCCTAACCCATGTTCTCTATGATGCGGGTGGCAAATTCGCTCGTCTTGGCCTTCGTGGCTCCGGGCATCTGCCGCTCAAAATCGTAGGTCACGTACTTCTGTTGAATCGTCTTCTCGAGCGCGGTCTCGATCAGCTTGGCGGCCTCTTTCCAGCCCAGGAATTCGAACAGCATTACGCCTGAAAGCATCACGGAGCCGGGGTTGATCACATCCTTGTCCGCATATTTGGGTGCGGTGCCATGGGTCGCTTCGAAGACCGCATAGCCATCGCCGATGTTCGCTCCGGGCGCGATGCCCAGTCCGCCCACCTGTGCCGCGCAAGCGTCGGAAATGTAATCCCCATTCAGGTTAGGGCACGCCAATACGCTGTACTCGTCCGGCCGGATGATGACTTGCTGAAAGATGGAATCGGCAATGCGATCGTTGATCAGCAGCTTCTTCTTCCATTGCCCATTGCCGTGCGTTTTGCCGATGGTGTCGATCACGTTTTTCACGCTCTTGAACAGCTCGGCGCGAAACTCGTCCGATCCGAACGCCAGGCCCGGCTCGATCATCGCCGCATTTTCTTCGACCGTCAGCTTTGCATTGGCCTCGAGGTTGCCCAGGATCCAGCTCTCCGTCTCAGTTACCGTCTGATCGCGGAACTCCTGCGTCGCTACTTCGTAGCCCCACTCCCGAAAAGCCCCCTCGGTGAACTTCTGGATATTGCCTTTATGCACCAGGGTCACCGACTTGCGCCCGTTCTCCAGCGCGTATTTGATGGCGTAGCGCACAAGTCTTTTGGTGCCCGTGATGGAGATGGGCTTGATCCCGACACCGGAGTCTTCGCGGATCTTCTTCTCGCCGCCCTTGAGCATGTCATTGTTGAGAAAATCGATGAGCTTCTTGACTTCCGCCGAGCCCTGCTTGAACTCAATACCCGCGTATACGTCCTCGGTGTTCTCGCGGAAGATGACCACATCGAGCTTGTCCGGGTGCTTTACCGGGCTGGGAACACCCTGGTAATACTTCACCGGGCGCACGCAGGAGTAGAGATCGAGAATTTGCCGCAGGGCGACGTTCAGGGAACGGATGCCACCGCCGACCGGCGTCGTCAACGGGCCCTTGATGGATACCCGAAGATCGCGGGCGGCGTTCACGGTTTCGTCCGGAAGCCATGTTTGGAACTGTGAGAATGCTTTTTCGCCGGCGAAAACCTCGAACCACCGCACGGATCGCTTGCCACCGTAAGCCTTGTTTACGGCAGCGTCAAAAACCCGCTGCGATGCGCGCCAGATGTCGCGTCCGGTACCGTCACCTTCTATGAACGGAATAATCGGATGGTCCGGAACCTGGTATTTGCCGTTGGCATACTGAATCACCTCGCCCCCTGCGGGCAAGGAAACACCGTTGTAGCTTTTTTGCATGGGTGCGTATCTCCGAAAGCGGATAAGGTGGCGACGAGAACGAAGCTTCAGGCTACCACCATGCGAATTGGAGTGGCAATCGGAGTAAGCTATACATATGCGTCTTTGGGTTGCTGCATTGGTTTTTGCCCTGGCTGCACCCTGCTGGGCTCAGCAGTATTCCGCCGATAAGCCGGTGGGCACGGCCGCGCAATCGGCGCCCGATTACCTCAAGAAAGCAGGGATCCGCCAGAATCTCGGCAACCAGCTGCCGCTGAATGACCATTTTGTCGATTCCAGCGGCGCCGATCATCCCTTGAGCTCTTATTTTGCTGACAGACCCGTGGTCATGGCGCTGGTTTATTACAAGTGCAGGATGCTTTGCCCTCAGGTTTTGAGCGGTCTCGCCCGGACGCTGCGCCAGGTCAACTTCACTCCCGGCAAAGATTACGACATCGTGATCACCAGCATCGATCCTGCCGATACGCCCGCGGATGGCGTGGCAGAAAAAGCGCGCTTTCTCGACTCCCTTGGCGCTCCCGGTGCCGGGGCCAACGTGCATTTTCTCACCGGCCGGCAATCGGCGATCACGAATCTTGCCTCCGCCACCGGATTCAATTACGTGCGCATTCCCGGGCCCGACGGCAAGATGGATCAGTTTGCTCACTCCAGCATGATCATGATCGCAACCCCCGAGGGCCGAATGTCAAAGTACCTGTTCGGCATTGACTACCAGCCGCGCGATGTGCGGCTAGCCATCCTGGAAGCCGGCAATCATCGTATTGGCTCAGTCAGCGACTTGATTCTGCTTTACTGCTGCAACTACAACCCTGCCGCGGGCAAGTACACGGTCTCAATCCTGCGGGTTATGAGCCTGGCTGCGATGGGTTCGGTGTTCATGCTCCTCGCGCTGCTCTACGCGCTCTCCCGCAAGCCCAGGCAATCCACCCAGGCTTAGCTTTGAAGGGGCGGGGCTTCAGCCCCGCCGTTGAATCGAATAGAAGAGCGGCTTTACAGGCTGCGGAAAAAACGCGGTTTTTGTATCAGGGCCCGACTTCAGTCGGGCCGTAAATGATTCAGAATACGTCGGGCTTTACAGGCTGCGGAAAAACGCGCCGAAGCAACGAGCGAGGCGCTAGA